>MFPH01000049.1:0-4501 GCA_001782645.1 Candidatus Levybacteria bacterium RIFCSPLOWO2_12_FULL_37_14
GTCTTTTTGGGAATTTATTGGTCGATCTTCGCCTTTTTCTTTTGTGGCTTTGCTGTCTTCTTCCAATAATACAAAAAGAACGTCGGCATATTTTTTTGATTCCTCCAAAAATTTGATGTGTCCCAAATGTAATATATCAAAAAATCCTCCCACTACCACTATCGACTTATTCTTTTTTTTGAGTTTTTGTGCAATTCTTATTCCCTTTTGTATTGTTAAGATTTTATTCATTCTTTTGTTCCCCTAAGAAAAATAGATTGCCAAGGAGCGTAATTTGAAACAAAAGTTTCGGATATAATTTTTTTACCATTTTTAATTACTTCTCTTCCGAAAGAAACTTTTGATCCTTCTGCCTTAAAATCTATTTGTTTAACAACCCCTTTTGGCAAAGTGGGATCGTCTTGGTATAAATCCGGCGGGGGTGGGATTCTATTGGTAATAATAGACTGAGTTAGAGTAACCGACCTTCCATCGTTAGTGCCATAAAGAAAAACAGAAAGTTTTTGCATGTCTGGATCGATTAGGGTTTGTACGAGTATGTAATTGCCTGTATCATTTTTAAATTTTAGATCAATTGTCGGAACATAAACAGTAGCATCTAATCCAGGTAGACTATCTTGCTCATAATATCCAACTCTATACGCATGAGCATATCTTTCCGTAATTGGGAGACCTGCGTTAAGAAGGGCCCTGAAGAAGGTAGTTGATACCTGACAAACTCCGCCTCCATCCCCAAGGACCGTTTTGCCGTTTTGTATGATATAGGCTTGTTGATAGCCTGTAAAGCTAGACACATCTCCCAAAGCCTTGTCAAAAGAAAATTCTTCATTTGGAGCAATTAGTACTCCGTTAATTCTCTCTGCGGCAAGATTTATGTTAAAAATACGGCTCTGTATTGAATGTTGGAAAAGGGAAGTTCCTGTTCCAATCAGCTCTTTTATGCCTAAATTATTTGCTTTATCTGTAGGTATTTTGGGTGATAGAGTCTTAACACTAATCGGAATAGCAATTTCTTGAGGTTTTTGTTTGAACAATACTTTTTCGAATTGAGCTTTCAAATCTTCCTTAACTTTTTCTATGTCAATTGCCTTACCTTCCTCAGATGGCTTAAACACCAGGACTTTTCCATTCTGAAAGTTAAAAAGCGCATCAACGGGTTCCTTATTTACGGTTTCCGTAAACGGAATCAGAATTTTGTTAAGCGCGTCTTCGGAGTAATGATATGCGGGTTGTAAGCTCAATCCATAGAAATATGCTTGGGAAACTATGCTAATATTTGAAAGAAAGATGTCGGATCTTCCCAAACTTATTGCTTGTTTTGCGATAAGATTCTGATCATAACCAAACTTTAAATCTTTAGCCGAAATTGTTGCGGCGTTGTCTTCTAATGAGAATGTGAATTGAGTCTTCTCTATAGCCTCGTTTTTTTTAATAAACAATCCTTCAACTTCCTTGGGAGTATATTTTCCTACGTCAATATCGTTGATTGTTATTCCCGGATAAACAACTCCTTTATTTATTTTTTCAAAAATGATAAATGTAAAGCTTGTAAATAAGAACGTTGCAAATACTGCTCCCGTAGTAAACCAAAAAAAAGCTTTTGATACATGAGCAATAAATTTTCTCCGAGTGAGTAATTTTTTTATTTGCTTCATTTGATATACTATAGCTGACATATTATACTAGATACTCAATATGGATGAAAATATGATCTTCAAGCCGATTGATGCCGTTCGGCAGGAGCCCGTTATTTCGCCGGAAATTCCGGAAAAAAATCCCATTGTTCTTCCGCCTCCGCCTGAATTACCCAGCGAACCTCCTTCTTCGGTGTTTTTAAAGATCCTGAAAATTATACTGGGAATAGCTATTATTTTAGGTATTGTTTTCTTTGTTTACAATGTAATTTTACCTAAGTTTTTCCCGGAAAAAATTAACCAAGCAAAACTAATCTATTGGGGAACACAGGAAGACGCTACAATAATTGCTCCAATTATCGCAGACTTTGAAAGAGAACATCCGAATATCGAAATAGAATATCTCAAACAAGAAAGAGAGCAATATATAGACAGATTAGTAACAAGATCTAATAATGGTAATGGTCCGGACATTTTTCAGTTTCACAACACTTGGGTGCCTCAGCTTTCAAATTTGCTTTTACCCTTTCCCAACAGCGTCCTGACCAAAGAAGATTTTTCTAAAAATTATTATGCTGTTGTCAGATCGGATCTGATAAGAAATGGCGCTATTTACGGCGTGCCTTTACAAATAGACACTCTGAATCTTTATGTAAATAGAGATCTTTTTCAATCAGCCGGCCTTAGGTCTCCGGCTACGTGGATCGAATTTGGAAATTATGCGAGACAGCTGACTGTCAAGGATGGAAGCGGCAACATTAAAACAGCCGGAGCGGCAATGGGGACATTCAGCAATATTACTCATGCGCCCAATATAATATCAATGCTTTTTGTCCAAAATGGCGTGAATCTTAATGATCTGGGTTCTAACCTTCAGGCTGTAGGTGATGCCTTAAATTTCTATTCCTCTTTCGCCTTGCCAACAGGTAACGTCTGGGATGATACTCTCGATGAATCAATCAAAGTTTTCGCATCGGGAGCTCTGGCCATGTATTTTGGCTATTCATGGGATTTTTTTACAATAAAATCTATGAATCCAAGTCTTTCATTCGATATCTATCCTGTGCCGAATTTGCCCGGGCAAAATGCAACTATCGCCAGCTATTGGGTTGAGGGAGTTTCCAGTAAAACCAAGCATCAAAAAGAAGCGTTTCTTTTCATGCAATATCTGGCCCGTAAAGAAACGGCGCAGAAATTATTTACGGAGGAATCAAAAGTAAGAAATTTTGGTGAGCCATATTCTAGAGTGGATTTGGCAGAAAGTTTAAATAATTCCATTGCTTATCCTTTTGTGAGGGCAGCATCCAATGCGGTTTCCTCTTTTTTTGTCGATGGGACATATGATAATGGAATAAATTCCAAGATGAACAGTTATTTAAATACTGCAGTTGATTCCATACTGAAAGGAACATCTCCGGAGGCAGCAGCCGAAACCCTTTCCCAGGGAGCTTCAGAAGTCCTAAAACAATATGACCAATAATTTAATTGTTTGCGGAGGGACGTTTGACCATTTCCACAAAGGACACGAGTCGTTTTTGAAATATGTTTTTTCTGTTGGTAAAAAAATTCTTGTTGGAGTAACAAGCAATGAATACATCAAGAAATTAAAAATTAAAAATGAAAAATTAAAAATTATTGAAGATTTTGAAAAAAGAAAACAAGAAGTTTTGGAGTTTGTAAAAAAAGAAAAAGTTTTGGATAAAAACGTAGGAATAATAAAGATTGATGATTTGTTTGGGCCGACACTTTCGAAAAATATTGCAATTAATGCGATTGTCGTATCGAAAGATTCAAGAAAGGGCGCAGAGATTATTAACGCAAGAAGAAAAGAATTAGGACTTAAAAAATTAAATCTTTTCATTGCGCCGCAAATTTTAGCTGAAGATGGGAAACCTATTTCATCAGCGAGAATTAGAAACGGTGAGATAAATAGGGAAGGCAGGCTCTATGTAAGCCCATTATGGCTTAAAATGGACTTAGCTTTGCCCGAAAATTTAAGACAGGAGCTTAAAGAGCCTTTTGGTGAGTTATGTCGAGAAATTACTTTGGAGAATGGATCAAGTTTATCCTATTTAATTACGGTTGGAGATGTTACATCTAAGATTTTTAATGAAAAGTTTTTGGGACAGAACTTATCAGTCATAGATTTTAAAGTTGCAAGAGAAAAAAAATTCGCAAACATTAAAGAGTTAGGTTTTGTGGGAAATGAAGTTATTTTTAATGCTGATAATCCTGCAGGTTTTGTCACATCGAGCCTTTTCAAAAAATTAGCTGAAATTTTTAAGTTTGGAATAGAGAAGAAGGGAATCATACAAATTAATGGAGAAGATGATCTTGTAGTTTTACCCTTAATCCTTACGGTTCCCTTAAATACTATTATTTATTATGGTCAGCCCAATGAGGGAGTGGTAAAAATATTGGTTTCTGAAGGCACTAAGGAACAAGCCTATAATTTAGTCCTAAAATTTAGGCCCATATAACGATTACTAGAGGTTATTGACAAATATTTGGATTTCCTATATATTTTCCGTACTATCCCTCAATATCAATAACAGAGGGATTTATTTGTAATTAGGAGTTTATAATGGACAATAATAAAAAAATTTATTTAACAAAAGAGGGTTCAGCAGAACTAAAAAAAGAATACGACGAACTGGTTAATGTAAAAAGAGTCGACGTTTTGACGCGTGTTGCTCAGTCCCGAAATATGGGAGATCTTTCGGAAAACGCAGAATATGTCGCTAGCAGAGAAGAGTTGACTTTTATAGACGGAAGAATTGATGAGCTGGAAATTATTCTTAAACAAGCTGTTATTATAAGAGATACAAAGACTTCAAATCATGCAATCAAGTTGGGATCAACCGTCA
>MFPH01000049.1:4512-6380 GCA_001782645.1 Candidatus Levybacteria bacterium RIFCSPLOWO2_12_FULL_37_14
GCAATCAAGTTGGGATCAACCGTCACGCTTCATGTCAATGGTAAAAAAGAAATTTTTACAGTTGTCGGAGAGTGGGAAGCAGATCCTGAAAATAAAAAAATCTCGCACGAATCTCCTCTTGGTAAGGTTTTGCTGAATAAAAAAGTTGGAGAAAAGGTTCAGGTTGAAGCTCCGGCCGGCAAAATCACCTATTCTATTGTCGCTGTGAAATAGCTAATTAAATAAGGATTTAATTATAGAAAAAGCCTTTCCCACGTTCTTGTCCTCTAAGATTAGGGTAAATTCAGACAAGGTAGAGACAATCTCAACGATATTTACGCTTTCCCAAGCGAGAGATTTTAAGAAGAAGTAGAGCGCTCCGGGAGAGCTTATTGCTTGGTTTGGTAGGTTAATTGTGATTGAGGATAGCTTATTAAGCTCAGAAATCATCTTCTCAGATTTAGTGATCGTTTTTATTTGATTAGCGATTTCATTACTTGCAATTATTGTTGACTCAGATATTCCTTTTGAAAACGTAAGAAAAAATTTCCGTTCTTCATTCAGGCTTAAAATATGGGAATATTTAGCCTCAAGCGTTTTAGAATTGGTGAAATTTATTTCAAAAAGATTTGACCTTATTATAATGGTAGGTTTATTTTCAAATATGTTTTTATACTTAGATTGAGGTTTTATATTTTTTTGCAATCTGATAAGAGCCATAATTATTGACGATATGCTGATTTCTTTAGTCAGCATTTCTTCAATTTCGGGCTTAATATAGCGGGCAAGAGATGAATTGTTGATAAATCCCTTGGAAATAGCCTCCGAAAGGTATCTTGAACGCTTAATGATTGTGTCTGCAGCTTCAGGGACAGTAATCATATGTTAAAATTATAACATAATATATAGTATTTGTCAAGCTTTTATAAAAATTTGACAATACATTCTCATTGAATATAATGACTTGTATGGGAATTGATTAATGCTATAATTATGAATGTGGAAGCAAATGCAGCTAATGGGGAAAATATGATTAATAACATAAAGATAGAATCAGCCAGGAATATTTCCCTATATGATGAAAGTAAATTTCTAGATGACGTGATGGAAGTTGAGAGAAGCGCTTGGCCTCCTGAGCTTCAAGCAACCAAGGAAAAATTTGCATCAAGATTGCATGTGTTTTCTGAGGGATTTTTTGTGGCTAAAATTGATGAAAAAATAAGAGGAGTTACGACATCTCAGATTACCACTTATGATTTTAATACTAGCAAAACGTGGGATGAGATTACAGACAGTGGAATGATAGTAAAAACACATACTCCAGGAGGGAATGCTTTATATGTTGTTTCTGTAGGTGTTGCAAGGGAAGCACAAGGAAATCACGTAGGAGGTCAAATAGTAGAAATTCAGAAGAAGTTAGCTTCAAATTTGGGATTAAAGTATTTATATCTTGGAGCAAGAATTCCAGGTTATGATAATTATTGTAAGGAGCATGGGGAAATAAAAATTGAAGATTACTTGAATCTTAAAGATGATGGCGAAGCGCTTGATCCCGAAATTAGATTCTATAACAGGTGTGGTTTGGAGGTAAGGAAGACAATTGCAGAATTCGAACCGGATATTGATAGTAGAAATTATGGTGTGGTAATGGTTTGGGAAAATCCACAGAAAACTTAAAAGTGCGATAGCATTTCTTACGCTGTATTTAATAATTTTCCCCACTGAATTTTTACTTCAAAGATTGTATAATTAGTTCATGTTTTGGGTAGATAATGTAGTTTCAGAATTAAATAAAAGAAAATTGCCCCTTGAATGGGTGGATGATGCGAAAACTCCAAGCGGGAGAATTCATGTAGGCTCACTGCGCGGTATTGTCGTACATGATTTAG
>MFPH01000050.1 GCA_001782645.1 Candidatus Levybacteria bacterium RIFCSPLOWO2_12_FULL_37_14
ATCTTGCTCAAAGAGTTCCCAGACTAATGTAATTTTAGTTAATTGATTCACTTCCATATTGTACTAGAAGTGTCGGATATTAAACTTTAATTAAGCGACCTCTTGACCTTTTATCTTAAAAAGCTTATATTTTTATTAGGTGTTCTTAGTAAAAAAAGAAGTTGGGAATAGGGGATGACTGGGACATACCCGCGTTTTTACGACAAAGGAATTAAACTATTTCTACTTTAGATTGTCTTATCAATTTTTCTGAGGACCGTCCCCAAAGTATTTGTCCTATAACCAACAACAAATTCCCTCTTCTTGGGAAATTTCGTCAAGTGATGATATTTAGATTTCTTAAACAGTCCAAACATATCGAGAGCATTTTAACAGATAAGGGGATTAAACTCAAAAGAGCTTAGGGGTTTACAATATTTTCAGGTTTGCCTTTTAAGAAAGCCTCAATGTTCTGTATAAAAATTCTCTTTCTATTTTCTGCTGCCTCTTTGCTTACATAGGCAATCGGTGGATAAATGATACAGTTTTTATATTTTGAAAGTTTTTCTATATCTTCTTTTACCATCTCATCAGAATGGTCAAGAATAAACGTAATATCTTTGTTTTTTAATCTTTGTTCCAAGCCAGAAATATCAACTAATTCCATAGGTGCTGTATTTATGATAATTGCTCCGCTTTTAACTTTTTGAAACACCTTCTTGTTAAAAATTTTCTCTGTGTCCTTTGTTTGAGCAAGATTAATGGAAATAATATCTGCTTTTGAAGTTAGATTTTCAAATGTTTCATATCTTACGCCTCTTTTCTCGAAATTATTTTTTCTATTTTTGGACCAATATCTGACATCTGCTCCAAATCCAAAAGCTATTTCTGCAACTCTTTGTCCAATTGTTCCTAATCCCACAACTCCAAAGATTTTGTCTTTAATTTCTGTTGCGGTAATTCCAACTTCTGAATAGTTTCCTGATTTTCCTCTTCTTTTGCCTTCTTCGAGGCCTCTTATATGTTCTAAAATTGCAGCAATGACAAATTCGGCAACTGACTCCGTACTATAGCCTTTGAGATTGGAAACAACTACTTTCTTTTTCTTAGCATGTAGAACGTCAATTTTTCCAAAGGCCGTTGCTAATACTCCGATGTATTTTAATTGAGGAGCGCTATCTATATCTTCTTTTACAATATTTGTTCCAAAGGCAACAAGAAGACAATCTGTATCGGCTAATTCTTTTCTTAATTTGGGATAATCTTTGGGTACGAAAGTTAGTTTATTTCCTAAAATCTCTATTTTTTTCCAAGATTGGAAATCTAGATTCTTTGTCCTGTCTATATTATATGCAATGATTTTTTTGAATTTCATATCTTCGAATAGATCTATCTAACTTGATTATATAAAGACATGCTGAATTAAGCAAGTAAAAATTTGCTTTTTCCTGTCTTCTATGTTATCCTCGCTTTCTATATGCCAGAATTTGAAGTAACAGAGGAACAAGCAAAAGCTATTAGAAAATGGGCAGATAAAAGAGGACAGCAAGTTGTTTCAGGTACCATTGATAAATTAGGTTCTCTGAACATAATCAATAAAGACCCTTTATTAATTATGGGAATAGGATTT
This sequence comes from Candidatus Levybacteria bacterium RIFCSPLOWO2_12_FULL_37_14, assembly GCA_001782645.1. Taxonomy (GTDB): domain Bacteria; phylum Patescibacteriota; class Microgenomatia; order Levybacterales; family UBA12049; genus GWB1-37-8. Next base: position 1,610 of record MFPH01000050.1, read on the forward strand.
AAAAATATTGAGGGCGCTGCTGTTTCATGTAGCGATGTTCTTACGAGCAAGAAGGTAGTTACTCGTATGAAAGCTAGTAAAACACTGCTTAGAGTTGTTCCAAGCATAGCCCAAGTCCGTTAACTTGGCTAACAATTATTGACTTTTCTTTTTTCAATTGTTATACTTTCTTTGGAGTCCTAAAAAATATATATTTCGACCAGGTGTTTAAGTGAGAAAGGAAGCTGGGAATAGGGGATGACTGGGACATCCCCGCGTTCTTAAGGCAGAGGAATTAATTTATGGCAGTAGAATTAACAAATGGACTAAAATACTTAGATCAAAGAAAACTTTATGGTTTAAAACCTGATGAACAGATTATATGTTCCAGAACTTACAGTCAAGGATGGAGAAGCAGGCGTATTCTTCAGAAAGAGATAGGAGTTTCTTCGGAATTTAATAAGGCACACCAAGAAGCAGTTGAAACAGCGAGAAGAATTGAAGCTGGTCCGAAAGTTGATCCAATAGCAGAAGGACTAGGGTCAATGTCTTCAGAGCAAGAGCTTCAAGGATGCTTTAAGGATATCAGGGTTGTAGTTATGAAGGATGTCGTTGCGGGACACAGGATGAAAGGTTTTACTTTAATCGGCGTCCAAAGATAAATATTCTTCTTATGGTTGAATCGACAGGAGCATACGGACCATGGTTTGAATGGCAGAGGTCAAAGCTTAAAAGTGCAGGGGAAGTTCAACCAGACTCCAATCGATTGGCTTATCAAAAAGAATGTCAAAGGATATTTATGGGATTATCGGTTATGAATCATGCCATGGAAGATGGAATTGGAATCCGTGTCAATACTCCTGAAATGGGAGACGGTTTAATACTTAAAGAAACTTTTAAAGATTGGGATGTTACCTATAGAGACCAATTAGTGCTTAATGCATTTCTAGTAACCTCCAATGCTGTATTTAAAATAAATAATCTAACGCCTAAGGCTTTGGAAAAAGCTGAAAAGGCAGAAGTAAACTGTAGATTAAGAAGATTGGAAATGGTCAGCGATAAAATATGGATGAGGGATATTTTTCTTGATGATAAACGTCAAGACGCGAAATTACTCGATAGAGCAATTAGGCGGTCCGTTGAGTCTGCAAAGAAAAAAGTCGGTTCGCAGAAATATGCTGCAAATCTTGCCCGCTTCAATTAATTTTAGAATTTTATCTCAGCTTCAAAACCACGTCGCAATATAAGTATTTTGTACGACGCGATGGGTACTTGACAAGTATCTTGCAAAGATCGATAATCCTCTTAGATACTTCATTTTAAGCAGTCTGCTTAATGAAACGTGCGAAGTTCGCACTTCCTTAAGTGGATAGTTACAGTAGATTGCTTCGAGTGAAGTATTTTTTATAAGTATCTAGTTCCACTATTTTTAGTATAAAATTTTCTATTGCATATGTCGTGTATTGCTCCGATTTTATCTTTTATAATTTCATAATAATTTCTTTTACCATTTTCGCATACTTGATAAATAACATGAGCAATATAATCAGCAATTTGTAAACCTCCATGAGTATAATGTGGATTGTGTTGATAATTAAGAGTGATGTTTGATTTTAGCTTAGGATGAGTTCGTACATATTCAAGCCTACTGCTTTCAACCTCTGTTACTAACCCATTTCTTAGTTGTAGCTTACTATCTTTTCTTGAGAAAATAATTTCAGTGTTGGGAACTTGATGAATTAGGTTTCTCAATAGTTGTCCCGCCATTACTCCATATAATTTGCCTGGATTTTGCTGTAATGGGACATGACACTTTAATTTTTCCACTATTAAGACATCTATTCTTACATCTAAAGTTGTAATAAAAGCTAAAAACTTTTCTTTTACTTGAGGATAATCTGTTTGTGCATGAAATGAATCTAGACCATACGCAGTAGAGAAAATACTTAAAAGAGAGCTGTCTTTGAGTAGACTTAGCCTAAATTCAGTAACTTTTTGTTGCAATGTTAATTGGTCGTTTGAACGTATAGCGGAGAGAACCAAAAACTTTGTTGCTTTTCCATTCAATACCAAATTCGTTCCTTTTGAGGAGTAAATCTCAGGCTTACCCGATTCATCAAAAAATATATATTGAGCATTTGGTTTCATATTAGATGAGTCTATCAAAGGAAAAGCTTAATGTAAAATGATTATTGATTTGTGAAATAAAAAAGTCTATATTATCCTTAGGTGTTTTTAGTAAGAAAAGAAGATGGGAATAGGGGATACATGGGACATTCCCGCGTTTTTGAGGCAAAGGAACTAATCAAAAAAGGGACTTCGCTTCGGCTACAGCCCGCGTTTCTAAGACAGGGAAATTAATTTTTCCTCCTCTCTTGATACTGCCTCTTTTTTGAATTATACTCCTCTGCTTTCAAAATACAAATTTATAATACCCAACGTAGCTTTGAATTTTGAACAATATAATTTTCAATGGTAATCCCATTATCATTTTGAAAGCTACGGACGTATATACCAAATTATTGCAAATTCAAAGTGGAGTGGTATACAATAAGTTAATGTTTACCCCGTACCTTGATTGCGGGTTAAATATCGTTTATGTCTCAAAATAAAGCGCAAGGTGCGGGGTTTAAGCCAGTAAAGCAGGATGTAAATTTTCCGGAATTAGAAAAAGAAATTTTGAAATTTTGGAAAAAAAATAAAATTTTCGAAAAATCCGTCACAAAAGATGCTCCGCGCGGCAAGTGGACGTTTTTGGACGGTCCGCCATTTATTACAGGTCTTCCTCATTACGGAAATTTATTATCTAGTCTTCCCAAGGATTTATTTCCCAGATACAAAACAATGTTAGGATATAGAGTTCGGAGAGTTTGGGGTTGGGATTGTCATGGCTTACCTGCAGAAAATAAAGTTGAAAACAAACTCGGGATTAAAAGCAAGCGAGAAATTTTAGAGAAAGTAGGAGTAAAAAAGTTTATTGATGAATGCAAAATGTACGTTAAGGATGTTTCGTCTGAATGGGAATGGTATATAGATCACATAGCTCGGTGGGTCGATTTTAAAAATGCCTACAGAACAATGGATCTTCCGTACATGGAATCTGTAATGTGGGTATTTAAGCAAATGTATGATAAGGGATACATTTATAAAGGTCTTCGAGTTTCCTTATATTGCCCTCATTGTGTGACGCCAATATCAAATTTCGAGGTTGCAATGGATGCTGATAATTACAAGGAGATTACAGAACCTTCCGATACTAACAAATATAAATTACAAGGTGAAAATGATACATATTTCCTGGCATGGTCAACAACTCCATGGAACAAAATTGCCACCCCTGCGCTCGCTGTTAATCCTAATTTAACTTATGTTAAAGTTCGGCAGGGAAATGAAAAATATATTCTTGCAAAATCAACTCTAAAAATCCTTAAGAGTAAACCGCCTTACGAAATCATAGATGAATTTAAAGGTAAAGAGTTAATCAATAAGAAATTTGAACCCCACTATAATTTTTATAAAATTGATCCGGGAAAACGCGCATTTATCGTTATTGGCGCAGATTTCGTAACTGCGGACGAAGGAACAGGAATAGTAACCATTGCTGCTTATGGAGAAGAAGATCTTGGTGCAATGCAAAGGGAGAATATTCAAATAGTGATGCATGTAGACGAGGAGGGACATCTTAAACGGGATGTGCCAAATTGGGCGGGCATGTATTATCTGAAGGTAAATAAACTTGTAAACGAAGATTTGGCAAAGAGAGGTTTAATTTACAGGGAGGATTCTCATACTCATAGCGTTGCTCATTGTTGGCGGTGCGGAACTAGGCTTTTTTATGCGCCGCAAAACGCATGGTACGTAGATATACAAGCTTTGAAGCCAAGCTTAAAAAAGACAAATGAATTAATAAATTGGTTCCCAGAACATTTCAAGTACGGACGGTTCTTAAAAAGCGTGGAATCTGCTCCGGATTGGTGTATTTCAAGAAGCAGATATTGGGGGTCACCTGTTCCTGTGTGGGAATGCGAATGCGGTGAGAGATTTGTCCCCGGCTCGATTAAGGAACTCGAAGAAGCTAGTGGTGAAAAAATTACAGACTTGCACAAGCCCGAAATAGATGAAATTATTATTCCTTGTAAAAAATGCGGAAAAATAACAAAAAGAGTTCCGGAAGTTTTGGACAGCTGGATCGAAGCGGGATCAGCTCCTTTCGCGGAACGTCACTTCCCTTTTGATAAAGAATCAAAAATTGAGGAATTTTTCCCTCCGGATTTTATTATTGAATACACCGGACAGATCAGAGCATGGTTTTATGTGCTTCATGTAATCGGAACCGCACTCTTTAATTCTAATGCCTTTAGAAATGTTCTGGTTACAGGAGTAATCCTTGGAACAGATGGCCGTAAGATGAGTAAAAATTTTAACAACTATCCAGATCCCAAGGAAATGATTAATAAATATGGCGGAGATGCGCTCAGGCTTTATTTGCTGGGTAGTCCTGTAATGAGAGGTGAAGATATTCTAATTTCAGAAGAAGCCTACAGAAACGCTGTTAAAGGATTTCTTCTTATCTTATGGAATGTGTATAATTTTTTTGTCACTAATGCGATTGCAGATGAATGGGAACCAACAAATATAGATTTTAAGCCCTCAAATATTCTAGATCGCTGGATACTCTCGCGCTTAAATGGGAACATCAAGAATATTACAAAAAAGCTTGAGGAATTTGATACTGTGGATTGTATTGGAAATGTTAATTATGAGAATAGCGTGCAAGGAGGTAAAGATTTTTATGGGAATGCCGAAATTTTAATTGTTCAAGACCTATCTAGTTGGTATATAAGAAGAATTCGTGACAGAGTCGGGCCTACAGCGGTAAATAAAAAAGATAAAAACGATGCCTATCAAACACTCTGGATAATATTGAAGGAATATTGCAAAACACTTGCGCCATTCATACCTTTTGTAACAGATGAAATGTACAGAAATTTAACGGGTGAAGAATCGGTTCACTTGGCGAATTGGCCACAATTTAATGAAGATTTATATGATGGTGGTCTAGAGATAGAGATGTACGAAGCAATGAAGCTTTCTTCAAGAATAAATGCGTTCAGAAAAGAAAATAATATAAAAGTAAAAATTCCATTTAAAAAATTAAACTATAAGGGGCTTAAGAAATTGTCAGATGAAATTTTATCGATTGTTAAAGCAGAAGTTAATGTATATAAACTTGATTATATTGGAAAAGCAGATGGATATATAATCTCAGGAGATATTGACGAAAATAATCTGGACTTAAGTGCGGGAAGAGCTAGAGAAATAGTAAGAATGATTCAAAAGGAAAGGAAAAGGTTGGGAACGGAATTAGATGAGAGAGTAAATGTTGTTTTGAAAGATTGGCCAAAAAAATTCGAAGAGGAAATAAAAAAGAAA
>MFPH01000051.1 GCA_001782645.1 Candidatus Levybacteria bacterium RIFCSPLOWO2_12_FULL_37_14
CTCATAGCAGACTTCAGTGGAATCTCGTATTCCATTTTGAATAGAGTCAACCCAAACAGAACCGTGAATGCTGAAAAAACTAGGCGTCGGTTTGCCACCGCCACCGGGGGGAGGTGGGAGCGGATTGCCACCGGAAGAGCTAGTCGTAAAGCTTTGAGTAGTACCCCAGCTGGTCTCTGAAGTATTGGTGGCTTTAGCTGAAAAATAGTAAGTTGTTCCCTGCGTCAGTCCGGTAACATTTTTAGAGAAGGCGGCGACACCTTGGGGCTGTGAAGGAGAAGTAGGAGCCGAACTAAAGGTCCAGTTGCCCGGAGTCTGTCCTCCATTGGAGGTTCCCCAATAGACTGTAACCGTGGGATTTATCCCTCCTGTTGACGTAACATTTCCATTGAGAGTGGCGGTTGTAGTTGTTTTATTGGTAGCCGCACTGGTGGTAATCGTGAGAGCAGTTGTGTTGCAGGTGGAGCTGTAAGTTTTTGCTCCGTTACAGCAAGCATATTGATTAGGCGTGTCCCAAAATGTTATTGGATTATTGGGAACGGGAGGATAACTGCATGTTCCGGCGGATATATTACAGATGTCCGTGGTGCACGCATTGCTATCCAAACAATCATTGTCATTTGTGCATCCCGTGACAACAGGAGCAGTGGTGGGGGTGGGAGTGGGGGTTGGGGTGGGAGTTGGGGTAGGAGTGTTGGTGGGAATGGGGGCAATGGTATAATTACAGCAGTATCCTGCATTTCCCGCTTCAGTCGCGCTTGTCGAACAGCTTCTGCTTAAATATTCAGGGGCCATATACGGGCCTGGACGAGGTTGACACATACCGTTTGCCTGAGTGACAGGACATGATCCCTCATATACAAAAGGACCTACTCCGGCAAAACAGTAATCAGTGCAAGAAGCAGTTACAGTTTTTCCTGGGGAGCTGTAGAAATTTGCCATAAAATCGCAAACGCCTTTTCCACTTGAATAACCTAAAATATTTGGAGGGTTGTTGGTGTTGCAACTACCTTGATCAAGAAAGCCTGCTGAGCAATCAAAAGTGTAAGCTGCAAATGATTTGTTAACAAAACTAAAACCGAAAAAAAATCCGGTTAAAATTAGATAGACAACGATGTGAGCAGTAAACCGCTGCATAAATTATTTTAATATAATTACTTTTCCTTCAGAAGTAGTGGCCAGATTGAAAGTTTTCCAATTTGGACCTATTCCTGATATCTGCACCTGACTATTGCTTATTGACTCTTTGTTGGTTGAAGCAATTTCAACAATCGGTTGACCCTTCGTAACATCAATAGGTTCATCGATGTATTTGTTGTTTCCGAAGACGTCTTTTTCAACGATAATTATAGGATTGGATCCGGCTGTGGAAATCCATACATAAATATCTTTTCCTTCAGAATCAATCATGTGTATGGAAAAGGTAGATTGTTTGCCCTCCTTACCAATTTGTCCCTTCAGTTTTCCGTCAAAAGGGGAAATGATAATATCTCCTTTTTGTAGTCCATTGATTCTAATAGTTTCAAGAACTTGCTGCTCATTATTGGGAACTAGAGTCACTTTTTTTGCAAGAAGAGTTGGAGTGCGATCAAACATGATAGGAAGAACAATAGTAAGAGTTTTACTTTCCTCCTGCCATATTGGAGGAGCAGCTTTTTCAGCCTCAGGTAGAATCATTTGAATCAAGTTATTTGAGTCAATCATCTGTTGTTCTGTGAGAGCAGGGTCGAAGGTGGAGGAGATTTCTATTTTCTGAGGAGTAGGATTGTTAACTTCATAAGCTGCTTTTATTCCTACTCCTACTCCTGCTGCTGCCAACCCGGCAAGAATAATTTTTGCAGCCGTGCCTCCTAAGAATCTGCGTATGGGACTTTTTAGTTTGCCTGTTTTTGTAGGGATATCTACAGAGGTATGTCCGGCTGTCTTATTTAGAATATCCCTGAATACATCTCTTTGAGATGGTCTGGCCGGTGTGGTTCCCCGCATTTCTTTGACACCCAATTTCTCCCCTTTCATATTGGCTTCGCTCATTCTATACCAATTCTTGCAAAGTTGCTATAAGCTTGTCAAGGCTTTTACTTCTTTCCCAATCCTTCGTCGTGAGGACCAATTGTAAGCAATAAAGCGCTGCCATTTATTAGTTGATACGTAAATCTGTAATGATTGGTAAGTCTTCCTTCAAATATTTCAGTACCACTCATTTTTCTTGCCCGAAGAGATGGATGACGGGGATTAGTTAAAAGAAGAGAAAGTTTTATGTCGAATCTTTTTTGTAAGGAGAAAGGAAGCTTTTTGAATTGCTTCTTAAATTTTTTGGTGAAAACAGGAATTACGAGTTGAGCCATTTTATCGCTTCTTTTGCAGTATTGAATTTTATGCCTTTTCCCGCTTGAATTTCTTTCAAGGCTTTTTTGTCCGACCATTCCCACCACTCATCCGAGCCGTAGGATGGCTCTTTTTCATAAAGTTTTGTTTTAATTACTTTAATCTCGTCGGTAAGAGCGTTAAGACGCACAAAAATTTCCTCTATTGTTTTTGGAGAAACCATTACTGCTTGATTCATAATTGTATTCTAGCAAGTTTAGGAGAGAAATCAAGGACTAAGTTGGGGTTGGGGGGCAGGGGTGGGAGTGGGACCGGCCGGCGTTGGTTGTAATTCTCTGCCACAAATTTGTCAAGCTACATCAGAAGCTGATGCAGCTTTTGGCAGTTGAATAATCAGAACTTTCTTTGGGAATGGAACAGGTAAAGATACTGTTGATTGATTTTGGAGGAGTGCCGATTATAGTCATACCGTAACCCTTTTTACCATCAGATGTTGTTTGGAAATTTTCGCAGAAAACAGATTCGGAAACATTTCTACAATTGGGATCTGAAAGAATAAAGGGGGTGGAGAAATATGAAGAAAGAAGGGAATTGGCCAGCGCTGCGGAGGCGGCAGGCTGCGGCAGATTTTTAAGATTTATAGAAATACTGGAGGAATTGGGGTTACTGCTGTTTTTATCAAAGCGAAAAAAAGCAGCAGGACTGGCGTTTTGAGAGAAGAAAGAAGTGACAAACCAATTTGGATTTTGCGCATATTGATTGATGGTAATTCCCTGATTTGTTTCGAAATTTACAGGCAAGAGGCCTGGTTTGAGGGTGGATTTGATGTACTGAGTAAGCAAGGTTTTGGCTTTCTCCGTGTCATACTGGAAGGTAGTGGGGGTAAAATTCGCAGGAGACGGAGCTGTCTTTTCGCCGGAGCCTCGCAAGACCTGGTCTTGCGAAGCTAATTTGGCCGGTTGTCTGGGGGAGTCACCAGTCGGAGCCTCCCTTCGGGGTAGCCAGCCGAGCTGTTTGGGAAATACCTCGGAGACTGAGAGAATATTAAAATAATTAAGGGTTCCGAACAATAACAAAAGAACAACTGTTACAAAAACAATTTCAAACAGTCCTACTTCCAAAAGCGCCAAGGCATGCAGCTTATTCTTGGGAGGAGTAGGCAAATTTTCTTCCATAGGTTTATGGTAGGAGATTAGGCAAAAAGAGTCAAGCTAAATGATTAACCGGGAAGATTTTTTCAGCAATAATAGCCGGGCGGTCATTTTTTGTATCCAAATGTCCTTCAACAATTATCACGGAATCTTTAATTAGTAAATCCTTATACTGATCAAATGTTCTAGGAAAAACAACGCATTCTATAGACAGGCCTTTTTCATTTGCAATTAATAAGAAAGCCATTTCACTATTATTTTTTTTCGTGAAAATTCTCCTTAAAGATTCTACTATGCCTCCAATTTTTACTTTGGCGCCCTCCTTTTCCTCCGTCAAGTGTTCTAATTCATGCGATACCATGCTTTTGACATGTACCAGATTATCAAGCTGAGGATGTGAAGTCAGATAAAATCCAAGAAATTCCTTTTCAAAAGCTAATTTTTCATTGGTGGAAAAGTCATTAATTTTATTTTCCGATGTTTTGTGCTCCATTTTTATTTCTTCGGTTTCGCCGAAAAGACTCGTCTGGCCTTCCTTTTTTTGTTTTATTTTCCGATGCGCTTTTTCCACAATTTCAGGATATGACATCAGGAGACTGGCTCTATTATCAAAAGCATCCATAGCGCCTGCTTTAATCAAACTTTCAATTGTCTTTTTATTTACAGGACCAAGGTCAACTCTTAAGCAAAAATCCTCAAAGGATTTAAATTTTCCCTGAATTCGTGCGTCAAATATGCTTTTTATGGCTGCTGTGCCAACATTTTTAATAGCTGTCAAGCCAAACCTTATGTTTATCTTATTTTCAATCGAAAAATCGCTTTGTGATTTGTTAATGTCCGGAGGGAGTATAGCGACTTTTAAGCGCTTGCATTCGGCAACCGCTTGGGCAATTTTTTCATTTTTAACAGGACCTGTTGTGCCTCGGGATTCCGCAGTTAAGAGAGCTGTCATAAATTCAACAGGATAATGAGCTTTGAGATAAGCTGTCCTGAAAGCAATCGTTGCGTAACCTGCAGCATGAGCCTTGTTGAAGCCGTATCCTGCAAAAGGCTCGAATAAAATCCAGAATTCTTCTGCTTTTTTTCTAAGCATACCGTTATTAACGCATCCCTCTACAAATTTATCATGCTGTTTTTTCATTTCAGATGCGATTTTTTTACCAATCGCTTTTCTAAGCTTATCTGCCTCAAGCCATGAGTATCCGGCTACTTTTATGGCAGTTAAAAGCACATCGTCTTGGAAGGTTATTACTCCGTAGGATTCTTTCAAAATATCAGAAAGGCGGGGGTCGGGATATTTTATGAGAGATGGGTTATGTTTTCTTCTGATAAATTCCGGAATATTCGCCATGGGACCCGGTCTATACAAAGCAACCATAGCTTGCAAATCAAAGATGGTTGTCGGTTTTAGATCCTTAATGTATCTGCGCATTCCCGAAGATTCAAGCTGAAAAATTCCCGTTGTTTCTCCTGAAGCGAGTAAATCGTATGTTTCCTTATCTTCGTACGATAATACCGACAGGTCGATATCTTTTTGCTGATTATCTTTAATAAAACGAAGAGACTCCTGAATAATGGTTAGATTTCTAAGACCCAAAAAGTCAATTTTTAACAACCCGACCCCATCTTCTCCGACTGTATACATATCGTATTGGGTTATAATTTTTTCCCCATTTGTTTCTTTTTGAAGAGGCGTATATTCGGTTAAGGGTTTATCCGCAATGACAACTCCCGCAGCATGCATGGATGCATGTCTCGCAACTCCTTCCAGCTTTTTTGCCAGATCAAGAAGCTTTTTAGTTTCGGGTTCGGATTGATATGCTATTTTCAACTCAGGACTTTGATCCAAAGCTCTTTCCAAAGTCATTGCATGTCCTTGCCAACCGGGAGGAATCATTTTCGAAATTCTATCGGGACCGGAATAAGGCATACCCAGAGCGCGTCCTGTATCTCTGACTGATCCTCTGGCTTCCATAGTTCCAAAAGTAATTATCTGCGCAACTTTGTCCCGGCCGTATTTTTGCGTTACATATCCAATAACTTCATCCCGCCTGTTGTCTGCAAAATCCAAATCTATATCGGGCGGTGATGGACGCATTGGGTTGAGAAACCTTTCAAATGGCAGCTTGAAAAATAAAGGATCTACGTCGGATATCCCTAAGGCATATGAAACAATTGATCCCGCATTCGAACCTCTTCCGGGTCCAACAGTTATGTCGCGAGCTTTAGCCCAGTTTACGAAATCAGCAACAATTAAAATGTATGTTTCATATCCCTTTTTAAGGATAACTGAAAGTTCATAATCCGCTCTCTCTTTGATAGCTGGCGTAACATTTCCGTATCTTCTCTTTAAACCTTCCTTGACTTGTTCCTGAATGTACTCTGCGGAAGTTCTGGAGTTCGGAACGGAAAACACCGGCATAATCCATTTCCCCAAAATTATTTCGACATTGCACATGTCGGCAATTTTTACAGTATTTTCAATTGCTTCAGGTGTCTGTATAAAAAGCCCCTTCATTTCTTCCTGAGATTTTATATAAAAATCCGGAGAAGAAATCATAGAAAGTTTTCTATTTTTTGTATCTATAGTGTTTTGCGTCTGAATACAGAGGAGAATTTCCTGCGCCTCCGCATCGGCAGCGCTAACGTAATGATTGTCATTGGTTGCTACCAAAGGTATTCCTAATTTTTTTGATAAACTAATTAATTTTTCATTCAATGGATCTTGATCCTTGACATCAATATGTCTTTGGAGTTCCAGATAGAAATTATCTTTTCCAAATATTTCAGACAAAGTTTGCGCTCTTTTTCTGGCAGTTTCTTCTTGATTTTGCAATAAGGGTTCTGAGACAAATCCGTTTACGCATGCGCTTAGGCAAATTAATCCCCCATGGTATTCTTTCAAAAGATCCATGTCCGTTCGGGGTCTGTAATAATATCCTTCAAGATTGGATATTGATATAATTTTCATTAAATTCTTATAACCCGTGTTGTTTTTTGCCAAGAGAATTAGATGATTTGAATCTGTGTCTACTCCGGCTTCCTTGTCGTGACGAGACCGTCGACTGACATATATTTCGCAGCCAATAATTGGTTTTATTCCCTCTTCAAGACATGTTTTGTAAAACTTTATTGTCCCATACATATTCCCGTGGTCTGTTATGGCAAGAGCTTTCATCCCCAATTCCTTTGCGCGAAGTACCATATCTTTTATTTTGGAAAGTCCGTCCAAAAGAGAGAATTCGCTGTGATTGTGAAGGTGTACGAAGTCTGCCATATCGGTATTAAGTATAAAGTATTACGTATTAAGTATAAAGGACTATTTCAATTTTTTCTCTAGAGCAGTTTTTATTTGATTGCTGTCTGCTGTTGGGAAATGTTGTTTTACTTTTCCGATTAAAAATCCAATAACCTGGACTTTTCCGCTTTTATAATCATTAATTGCTTTTTGGTTTTCCTTGATTACTTTGTCTGTAATTTCTTGTAATTTATTTTCATCAATATCATCTGTTTTTTTGAAATTTACAATATTTTTAACTAATTCTGCAGGCAATATATTATTCATATCTATTTTCTTATTAATGACAGTATTAGCAATTTGCTTTGGGTTTATTTTGAAAGTTTTCCCAACTTTTACAGCTTCTTCAAAATAATCAGTCATTTCTTTTTCCCGAGTTAAAATTTCCGCATCATATTTTGACAAATTATATTCCTTAATAAGTCTTGCAAGTTTTGCATCCGGTAATTCCGGCATTTGATCCGCCAGCTGGCGGATTTGATTCTGGGTGAAACGGATCGGAGGGATATCCGGTTCAGGAAAATAACGGTAATCATTTGCTTCCTCCTTGATTCGCTGAGAAACTGTTTTTTGCTTATCTTCATCCCAACCGCGAGTCTCCTGAACAGGCGTTTTATTCTCGCTTAAAATTTCAGTTTGTCTTCTAATTTCATATTCGATCGCTTTTTCTGCAAAACGGAAAGAATTAATATTTTTCACTTCAACTTTATATTTAGGTAAGTTGTTAATGGTTAATAGTTCATTGTTCATAGTTATTTCGCGAAGCGAAATGTTCGGTTCCAGTCTCATGTTGCCTTTTTCCATGTCCGCATCCGAAACATCAAGATAGCGCACAATTTGCTGAAGTTTCTTTAGATATTCAATAACTTCTTTTGCGTTCTCAAAATCCGGTTCTGTAACAATTTCGACCAGAGGAACTCCTGATCTATTAAAATCAATTAATGAGTTTTCGCCTTGATGGGTCAGTTTGGCGGTATCCTCTTCCATGTGCACTCGGGTTATCCCAATTTTTTTTCCGTTTGAAAGCGTAATAAAACCTTTCAGGCAAAATGGCTGATCGTATTGGCTAATCTGATAACCTTTTGGAAGATCAGGATAAAAATAATTTTTTCTGTCAAATTTTGAAAAATTGGCAATTTTGCAATTTAGCGCCAGACCTATCATCACGCACCAATCAATTGCTTTTCCGTTTGGTACGGGTAATGCGCCCGGTGAACCAAGACAAACAGGGCAGGTATGAGTATTTGGTTTTTGTCCAAAATAATCCGCGGAACACGAGCAGAACATTTTAGATTTTGTTTTTAGTTCCACATGGACTTCAAGACCGATAACGGGTTCATAGTTAATTGTTAATGGTTCATTGTTCATAGTGCGGGTTTTTGTTTACGCCACTGCGTTGCTTGTTCGTAAGCGTATCCAATTTGAAATAATTTAACTTCTGAGAGTTGCGGTCCAAGAATTTGCATTCCCACAGGTAATCCATCAATAAATCCAATTGGCAGCGATAGTCCCGGAATCCCCGCTAAATTAGCGGTAACAGTTAAGACGTCAGACATATACATTTTTATTGGGTCGTTAATTTTCTCTCCCAATTTCCAGGGAAGAGTTGGACATACCGGCGAAATTAGGGCATCTACTTTTTGAAATGCGTCATTAAAATCTTTTATTATCAAAGTCCGAACAGCCATTGCTTTTTTATAATATGCATCATAATAACCTGATGAAAGAGTAAATGTTCCGAGCATGATTCTTCTTTTTGCTTCATCTCCAAAATACGATCTATCATTTCCATAACGAATACCGTCGTAACGGGCAAGGTTGGACGATACTTCAGATGGTTGGATAATGTAATAAGCGGCAATTCCGTATTCCGTGTAGGGAAGTGAAATTTCAATTATTTCCGCTCCTAAGTTTGCAAACGTTTTTACTGTTTCCTCAAATTTTTCTTTGGCTTCATTATCCAAATCTGAAGTAACGAATTCTTTTGGAATTCCTATTTTTAATCCCTTAATTCCTTTGTTTAAATCCTTTGTGAAATCTTCGACTGGGTTAGGAAGCGTTGTGGCGTCCATTTTGTCTTGACCGGCGGTGACATTGAAGAATAAAGCGGAATCTTCAACGGTTTTCGTGAAGTGTCCGATTGAATCCAAAGAGGATGCCATGGCGATTATCCCATAACGGCTTACTCTTCCGTAAGTTGGTTTCAGTCCGACGACATTATTAAAACTTGCGGGTAGTCTTATGGATCCGCCTGTGTCAGTACCGGTAGAGGCAATGCACATGTCAGACGCTACGGATACAGCAGAACCGCTCGAAGATCCGCCCGGCACATATTCTTTATCCCACGGATTTTTGGTTGGGCCAAAATCCGAATTCTCACCGCTTGATCCATGTGCCCACGCGTCGCAATTTGTTTTGCCAATTATTATCGCTCCCGCATCTTTTATTTTTTTTACAACTGCCGCGTCATATTGGGGAATGTAATCTTTCAAAACGTTCGATGCCGCAGTGGTCTTAATTCCCTTGGTTGAAAACAAATCTTTTAGAGCAATCGGAATTCCCAAAAGCGACTTAGCTTCCAAGACCTGGTCTTGCGAAGCTAAGTCGTCCGCTTTCCTGGCAGAATCCAAGGCTTCTTTTTCGGTTACGGTAATAAATGCGTTTAAATCTTTGTTGTGCTTTTTTATTTGCTCAAGACAAGCTTTCGTCAACTCAACAGACGAAAACTTTTTCGATTTCAATCCGCCCTTCGCTTCCTTAATTGTTAATTCGTTCAATTTCATAATTTATCATTAATCCTTAATCATTCCGTAAGTATCGCTTTCACCTTAAACAATCCATTGTGCTGGTTTTTGACATTAGATAACGCTTCATCTTGGGTAAGTGATGGCGTTGGTTCGTCTTCCCGCATGACATTTTCTAGTCCGGTCACCTGGGAGGTTGTTTCAACATTTTTTGTATCAACTTCTTTTAATTTGTCAACGTAGGTTAAAATATCCGAGAGCTGTTTCTCAAACTTTTTTTCTTCCTCTGGTTTTAGCGTGAGGTTTGCTAATTTAGCGACATGAGGAACATTAATCTTCATTAAATCATTATAGCTCAACGTTGAGTCTGTTGGCAATTGTTTTGCGCGCTTGCATTTCTATCGAATTGTCAAGAGGGGAGAGGTCAATGGGGGAGCCATACTTCTTTTCTAGAGCTACTTTGATTAATAAATCTGCGAATTCCGGGTTTTTGGGGAGAATTGGGCCATGGAAATATGTTCCAAAACTATTTTTATAAATTGCGCCTTCCGTACCGTCTTCCCCATTATTTCCAAAACCTTTCAGGATCTTCCCTAAAGGTTTCACGTTTTTTCCTAGATAAGTTCTTCCTCCGTGATTCTCAAATCCTACCAAGGTGTAGCTATGATTACACCTGGAAGGTGAATAGCTATTGACACCCTGGAATTCTATTGCAACATTACCTATTAATCGGGAAACATTCAATCCTGGGTTTCCGGTGTAGAGATCGAAGATGTTTAAGCCAGGAATAATTGTTCTTTCGGCCTCTTTATAATATCTCCCTAAAAGCTGATATGCTCCGCAGATATACAGTCCGGGAATCCCATCTTCAATTCTGTTCTGTAGAGCATTTCTTTTTTTCATTAAATCTTCAGACACAATTTTCTGTTGCTTATCCTGTGCTCCTCCCATGAAAAGAAGATCGCATTGTGCAAGCTGATTGAGATTAAAATGAAGATCAAGTTTTAAAACTTCAACACCTATCCCTCTCCATTCACAGCGTTTTTGTAAGACGATAATATTTCCGCGGTCCCCATAAGTTGACATTAACTCTGGATAAAGCCAGCCAATTGTTAATTTGTATTTTGTATTATGTATCATGTATTAAGTATAAAATTATAGAATACTTTTCCCTGTTAAAATTTTCCTAACCTCTAACATTGCCGAATAGGTCGGTAGAATATACAAGGTTTCGTTTTTCAATGTTTTTTCAAGAGCAACATTTGTAGCTTCGGCTAAGTTTTTTTTTGTTTGAAAATTTTTAAATTCAGCGTATTTAAGCCTTAAGCCTAAATCAAAAGCCCTATCTCCGGTAACAGTTATATTTTTAAATTGAGAAGAAAAATCTTCAAAATCTACATCCCAAATCCACGAGACATCGCGTCCATCAGGAATTCTATCGTTTAGAACTAATAATAAATTATTAGCGTTAAGATTGGCAATTGTTTTTAGAGATTCATTAAAACTTGCCGGATTTTTTGAAAGAAATATCTGCACTTTTTTGTCATTAATTTTTAAAATTTCTTGTCTTCCAAATGCAGGTTTAAAAACCCTTAAAGATTGTTCAATTGCTCTATTGCTGACATTGTTAAGTTTTGCAAGCAAAACCGCAGCATTTGTGTTGTATTCATTGTAAGTTCCCGATAAGGGATAAAAAGGAGATTGAGTAAATGTTTTTTTCGGATGTTCAAAGCCGCAGTTTTTACAAATCCAGTCCCCAAGATGAGAAAAATAAATAGAATTATAAATTAATCTTTCACCGCAATTCGGACAATAATTTGAGTCGGACGCATGCTGATTTTTCTCTGTTTTATTAGCAGGATTAATCCCAAAGTATAAAACGTTTGATTTTGATTTTTCTCCTAGAAATGCAACTTGCGGATCATCTGCATTTAAGATAAGGGTGGTCTTTGAAAGGAGATGTCGAATGGCATCTTCCCATTTTTTTGCAATAGTGTTTACTTCGCCATAGCGGTCTAATTGATCGCGGAATAGATTTAAAATGATGATAAAATCAGGATTATTTATTTCATGTAAAATAAGTGGGAGAGTATTTTCATCAATCTCAAAAATAGCATAATCATAGTTTAATTTACATACTACAGTGCTATGTAGCACTAAAGAGGAAGCAATGCCATTAAGAAGATTTGCCCCTGCCGCATTTTGAAAAACCCGCCAATGGGCGGGCAGGCTTTTTTTATCGTATTCAAGAATAGTTCTGATGAGTTTTGCTGTTGTTGTTTTCCCATTTGTTCCGGCGATTAAAATTATTTTAACTTTTGAATTTCTTAGAACATCTCTGATGAAATTTTTATTTATTGATAAGGCAATGTGTCCCGGCCACGTCGACCCATTACCCAAGTTAAAGAATTTGCTCACAAGAACAATCGATCTCCCAAGCAGAATGAGAAAGAAATTAAACATTGTTTATATTATATCGTAAATACCTACCGGAAATTAGCCTTCGTGGGGACATATGTGCCATTATTAATTAATCTTAACCCCGCTTTTATTTTGATATAATCTTTTTCGCTAAGGGGAACGTAGCGAGAATCTGCTTCAGAAGGAATAAAATTTACTTTTAGAGACCTTGGTTCTGGCATGTCGGATGGAAGATCTCCTACGATAAGTTCATGCTTAACTGCTTCCCCTTCATCGTTGAAGTAATATATATTGCTGAAAAGGTATCCTGAACCATTAGCTCCTATTGCTTTTTCAGGCATTGCCCCATAGGGGGTTGTGCAAATAGGCCTACTGTCATTGCTGTATGTGAATGCAGTAAAAAAATAAATTGGATAAACAAAATTTGCTGGTACATCTATGATAAATTCATTATTTAAATCTTTGGTTTTTTCGTTTAAGTATGTTCCGATTTGAATTGCGTTTTGATCATTTGCCTTTTCTCTAAATGATAATATTTTAAACTTTCTTTTTTTAACGCTTAAGATATTTTTTAATTCTTCAACGATGGATTTTTTCTTACTCTTTTCCATTGCAGAATTTAATTCGAAGATCGTGTGCCGTAATCTTTTTTCCATAGCCTATATTGTACCAACCTACATTTGTCAATTCAACTAGGCCCAATTATTCAATTGTTATATTTTTGTTTCTACATTGAGCGGAGAATTTTAATTCTTTCTTCGATTGGAGGGTGTGTGTTAAAAAGATTCGTGAACCAATGTTTGGAATTAGATTGGAGTTTGAATGGATTGGAAATATATAGGTGAGCGGTGGCATTGTTAGCTGCTTCCAAAGGCTCTTTGTCTTGGGAAATTTTTTCCAAAGCGGAAGCTAATCCTTCAGGATAACGGGTTAACAGTGCTCCTGACGCATCGGCCAGAAATTCTCTCTTGCGGGAAACCGCTAATTGTATTATTGTTGCAATAATTGGGGATAATATTGCCAAGACAATGCCAATAAGTAAAAATATTCCTTGAGCATTACCCCTGTCATCTCTTCTTCTTCCACCCCCATACCACAGGCTTCTCATGAAGAAGTCTGCAAGGAGAGCTACCAAACCTACCAGAATTACAACCACCGCCATAAGTCGGATATCGTAATTTCGTACGTGGGAAAGCTCGTGAGCAATAACGCCCTCAAGTTCAACTTTATTTAATCTTCCTAAAATTCCTGTTGTTACGCAAATAACAGAATGTTTAGGATCACGTCCGGTGGCAAATGCATTAATCGCGGAATCATTAATAATGTAGACTTTGGGCATTGGAACACCGGCGCCAATACACAAATTTTCAACAGTTCTAAAAAGAGTAGGATTGTCTTTTTTCTGAATTTGCTTTGCGCCGGACATTCCTAAAATCATGCTGTCAGAATAATAATAACTTGCAAAAGCCATCATTCCCGAGATAATCAGCCCAATTCCCGCATACGATAATCCATAGCCTGAAGCCTTACCATAGACAAAGACAATGGTTGTTATAAAAATAACAAAAAGAAAAATTATCAGCCAAGTTTTATTTTTGTTGGCGGATATCTGAGAATAAATATTCATGATCCTTTAGAATTTCACCTCTACGTTTTTTCTTTCAGCGCCAGCTGCTTCAAAGAATTCTTCCTGTTTAAATCCGAACAGGTTGCCAATTACCGAACCCGGAAAATTAACTAAGGTTGAATTATAACCGCTAACATTGGTATTAAAGAATTGTCTTGCGTAGGCAATTTTTGCCTCAATATCTGATAATTCTTCCTGCAATGCTAGAAAATTTTTGCTTGCTTTCAAATCAGGGTAAGCCTCTGAGATTCCGATTAGACTCTTTAAAGCGCTGGACAACATATTGTCAGAAACTGCTTTTTCATGCGTTGAGCTTGCGTTCATTAAGGAAGAACGAGCTTTAGTTACATTTTCAAGCAACTCTTTTTCATGTTTGGCGTAACCTTTAACTGTACTAATTAAATTTGGTACTAAATCAACTCTTCTTTTTAGCTGAACGTCAATTCCGCTGAAAGCTTCTTTGATTCTGACTTTTCCCGTTGCCAAAGCGTTATAAGTGGACCAAACAAAAAGAACTATCAATACGATTGCTATTATTAAAATTAATGTTGGAGACATATATTTTTCACCCCGCCTTCAGCCATTCTGCAAATTCAGAATAGCTCAACGTATTTATTATATCATTTTTTGTTGCCCAACCGCGTCTTGCCATTGCTACACCGTATTTCATAAGCATCATTTGATCAACAGCGTGGCTGTCTGTATCAATTACGAGCTTAACGCCATTTTTAACAGATTCTCTAATTAGAGAATCAGGCAAATCTAGCCTATTCGGCCAGCTGTTAATTTCCAATGCTTTATTATTTTTTTTACAGAAATCAAAAATTTGATCAAAGTCCAATTCGTATCCCGAACGCTCATTAAGCATTCTGCCTGTTGGGTGAGCCAAGATTTTGGCTTTTGGATGGTTAAGGCCGGCAAGAACTCTCTTGGTCATTTCTTTCTTGCTCATACCAAATGAACTATGAATTGACACAATTGCCCCATCCAGAAGCTCCAGTGATTTATTATCAATAGCTAGTTTACCTGAGACTAAAATGTCTATTTCGAGTAATTTAAGTATTCGAACATCTTTAATGTTCGATATAATTTGTTCAATTTTCTCATTTCTTCTTGCAATTAAAGAATATATTTGATCGTTTGTGTGTCTGGAAACGCTTGGGTTATGTTCGGAAAATCCGATATATTCATAATTCAATTTGTGAGCAAATTCAACCATTTCCGTAATTGAGTTGTATCCAAGGTCATGGCTTGGCTGAATCGCGAAGTTTGAGTGAATATGTAAATCTCCTTTTATGTCCGAGAGCTCGATTAATTTTGGAAGTTTGTGGGAAATCGCAAGTTTAATTTCGCCTTTATCTTCTCTCATCTCCGGAGGAATCCATTCCATTCCCAATGCATTGTAAAACTTTTCTTCCGTATCATATCTCTTAAGCGCTTCATTTTTATTCAGGTTTTTAATTCCACGTTCGGACAAAGAAAGGTTTTGTTTTAAGGCATATTCACGTAAGCGCACATTATGATCCTTACTGCCCGTAAAGTGCTGCAGAAGCGCGCCAAAACCCGCTACAGATTGCGTCATAAGATCGATTTGCTTTCCGCCGGAGGTTAAAATCGAGGCTGTTGAAGGACCTTTTTCTATAACTCGATCTTTGTATGGATAAGCGACAAAGTGTTCGATGACCTTATTAGGTTTATCTGTAGCTACGGCAATATCAATATCTCCAACTGTTGGCATCATCCGTCTCAAGCTTCCTAAAGGAACTGCCTTCTTTACGGCTGAAGATTGTCCTAGATACGCCAGTATTTTTTCTGCAATTTCTGAGGCATACGAGAGAATCATTCTGGTGGTTTTTCCTTTGCCCTGCTTGTATTCCAAAAGAACCCTAAGAATATCTTGTTCTGATTTTTCTCCGAAAGTCGGAATTTTGGCGATTTCGTGATTTTTAGCCTTAATTATCAAGCCTTCAATAGCAGTTTGAGGATTGTTCAATGACAATTCTTTAGCTAATTTATATGCTTTTTTGGGCCCAATTGAAGGAATCTTGATTAAAACAAAAACGGATTCTGGAATACCCTTGAAAACTAAGTTAAAGTGAGCGACTGAACCTGTCCTAAATAGCTCTTCCAACCTTGATCTTATAGTCGCGCCTATGCCTGCAAGAACATCTAATTTACCTTCTTTATATAAATCTTTAAGCTCAAAGGTTGTCGAAGCTATTGTTTCTGAAGCTTTTTGGTAAGCGATAATCTGAAAATAAAATTTTTTACCATCTTTAATTGAGTATGCTGCGGCAACGTTCTTGAAAAGCTGAGCTATTTCCTGATTGGTCATAAAGTCATTCTAGTTTATTGTTGTACGGAATTCAATTATTTGTTAAAATAGGTGAGTAAGCGGGGGTGGTAGCTCAGTTGGCTAGAGCGCTTCCCTGTCACGGAAGAGGTCGCGGGTCCGAGTCCCGTTCACCCCGCAAACTGCTAAATAACTTGATCTATTGTTTTTTAAATAAACTCGTCGTATAATACCAACCACAAACAAACTGCCTCAAAAAATAATAGCCTTATGGCAAAAAAAATTAAGAAGGCAAAGAAAAATTCTCCAAAAATAAAAACACAAAACGGATATATAAGCCGTATTAAAATTACAGAATCATATACAAGTCTTATTTTGGGAGCCATAGTTGTTTTGATTGTTGGAATTTTATTTGTAACTTTTGCAAAAGGAAATAAAAATTTACAGACTAGCTCCATCAAAGACATTTCAGAAATAGAAAACCAGAATTCAAAGACATCGTCAACTTATACGGTAAAATTGGGAGATGATCTATGGACTATTTCCGAAAATATTTATAAAGACGGTTTCAAATGGGTTGAAATAGCAAAAATAAACAATTTGGAAAACCCCGGATTAATTTATGCAGGAAATAAATTAGTTTTACCAACAATAATTCAAGAAAAACAAGCTACAATAAATGCACAAACATCTCCTAAAGCAACCGATAAATCAATACAAAATAATTCAATCACAGGAAATGAGCACATCGTAGTAAGAGGCGACAATTTATGGAATATTGCCGTTAGGGCATATGGCGATGGATTTAAATGGCCGGAAATTGCCAAAGCAAATAATTTACTAAATCCGAGCATTATTCATTCAGGGAATATTTTTAAAATCCCGCGATAGTATATTTGTGATAAAATATTGTTATCGCGGGGTTAGTACACCGGTAGTATGCTACCTTCCCAAGGTAGAGAAGCGGGTTCAATTCCCGTACCCCGCTCAACTATTCCCCATTGACGACCAATTCATTCTTTTGATAAAATAAATCGTGCACACTAAGTACATCTTTGTTTCCGGTGGTGTAATATCGGGTATTGGCAAAGGCACAACTGCAGCCTCTATAGGACTCCTTCTCCAAGCAGCAGGATACAAAGTCGCTCCAATGAAATTTGAAAACTATCTAAACCTTGATGCCGGAACAATTAACCCTATCGAACATGGAGATCCATTTCTTTGCGAAGACGGAACAGAGGGAGACATGGATATTGGCACATATGAAAAATATTTGGGTACCGATATGGGCAAAGATAACTTTGTTACCATGGGAAGAATTTATCAGACGGTTATAGATCGGGAGAGAAGATTTGAGTATGACGGAGAAGATGTGGAAGCGATACCTCACATAACCGATGAGATTACTTCGAGGATCTATAAGGTAGCAAAAGCAAATAAGTCGGATGTTGTCCTAATTGAATTGGGAGGAACAGCCGGAGAATATCAAAACGTTTTCTACTATGAAGCTTCCCGAATAATGACTTTAAAAAATCCGGGAGACGTTCTGCATGTTCATGTTACTTATGTTCCAACACCTTTTCACCTTGGGGAGCCCAAGACTAAGCCGGCGCAACTTTCGGTTCGAACGCTTAATTCAATGGGAATTCAACCGGACTTTGTAATAGCCAGATCGGAAAAGTATTTGGACCAAAGAAGAATAGATAGATTTGCTTTGTTTTGCAACATGCATCCCGAAGACATTATTTCCAATCCGGATTTGCCCTCGGCATATGAAATTCCTTTCTTGCTTCATGAACAAGGTCTGGAGAAAAAAATAATGAAAAAACTAGGTATGCCTGTAAAATCCCCCAAATTAACAGAATGGAAAAATCTTATTGAGAGTATTAAATGCAAAAAAGAAAGACAAATAAAAGTAGCAATTATAGGAAAGTATTTCGGCACAGGAGATTACCAATTGAGAGATTCTTATGCTGCGCTCTTTGATGCTATGGACCATGCAGGCTGGGTATCCAAAGTAGATATAAAAACAACATGGATTGATGCGGAAAAAGTAGAATCAGCCATCACTAAAGCTAAGGCGGACAGGAAAGATTGCGATGAAGCATTGAAGGAATTTTTTGGAAAATCACAAGGGATTATTGTGCCGATCGGCTGGGGGGAAAGAGGATCCGAGGGCATGATTGCGGCTGCAAGCTTCGCGAGAAAAAATAAGGTTCCCTATCTTGGGCTTTGTTATGGAATGCAGCTTGCTGTAATAGCGTTTGCCAGAGACGTTCTAGGGTTTAAAGATGCAAATACAACTGAGAATAACCCAAAAACAAAACAACCGGTTATTCATTTAATTCCCAGCCAAAAAGAGTTAATGAAAAGAAGAGCATATGGCGGAACAATGAGGCTTGGCGGATGGGAAGCGAAAGTTAAAGAAGGGACCCGTGCATATGCGCTTTATGATAGATATAATGATTTTATCAATAAAGCAAAAGGCTTAACTTCGGAAAGACATAGGCATAGATATGAATTTAATGATAAATACGCTAAGGATTTTGAAAAAGCCGGGCTGGTCATCTCTGCCAGATCAGTCGTTGAGAATTTGGTTGAGATTATCGAATTGCCAAAAGACCAACACCCTTTCTATTTGGGGACGCAAGGTCATCCCGAGTATAAAAGCCGTCCGCTTAATCCGCACCCAATCTTCCTGGGCTTCATAGAAGCTTGTAAAAAGCAAGGCTAATCTGATATAATACTTGAATGATAAAAAATATTAATTTTATTGTTGGAGACATTGTTCGGGTACATGAAAGAATTAAAGAAGGCGACCCTTCGGCGGGCTCAGGGCAAATCAAATCCAGAATCCAGGTTTTTGAAGGTACTGTTTTAGCATTCAAAGGAAGAGGAGAAAATAAAAGCTTTACGGTAATGAAAATAGTTGGAGATATCGGAGTTGAAAAAATATTTCCTATCAAGTCTCCAAACGTCGAAAAAGTCGTAGTTAAAGGACATTCAAAAAAGAAAATCAGACGCGCAAAGCTTTATTACATGAGA
>MFPH01000052.1 GCA_001782645.1 Candidatus Levybacteria bacterium RIFCSPLOWO2_12_FULL_37_14
ATTTTGAAAATATTACAACTCCATGGGTTTATCTAACCTCTTTGGGAAATGCTTGGCTAGACGCCTATAATAAAACCGTTGATTTTATTAAAGAAACAAAATCCAGTCTTGCTTTTAATCCAGGCACATTGCAAATTGAGAGCGGCAAAAACAGTATCGAAAATGTTTTATCTGTTACCGATTTACTTTTTGTAAACAAAGAGGAAGGAGAAAAATTATTAGGCTATCCCCAGGGACAAAAAAGTATCGAAGAAATCATTACAAACTTACAAAAATTTGGACCGAAAATTGTTGTAATTACAGATGGTAGAAATGGTTCCTTTGCAATCGATGAAGAGGGAAAAATCCTAAGAGAAGAAATCCTAGAGACAACAGTTGTAGAAAAAACAGGCGCTGGCGACGCATATTCTTCAGGGTTTTTAGGAGCTATTTTGCACAAAAAATCAACAAGAGAAGCTATGAGCTGGGGAAACAAAAATTCAGCATCAGTTATAGAAAAAGTTGGCGCTACATCAGGACTTCTTTATAAAACTGATTTTATAAATTAAAATGATTAGCAACTTAGGATACAAAAAAAATCTTTTTATACTTCCGTTTGATCATAGATCTTCATTTATTGAGCTGTTTGGATTTACAAATCCGGACTTGTCTTATGGGGAAAAAGAAATTATAACGAAAGCCAAAGAGATTATTTATGCAGCTTTTAAAAATGCTGTTGAGCAAGAGATTCCAAAAGAACAAGCGGTAATTTTGATTGATGAGGAATACGGAGATAAAATTATTCGGGATGCAATAAGTCAAGGTTACAATGTTATCTTAACTACGGAAAAAAGCGGACAGAAAGAATTTACTTTTGAGTACGAAGATAATTTTGCAAAACATATAGAAAAATACAAACCCCTTTTTGTAAAAGCTCTTATTCATTATAATCCGAACGACGATCCCCTGTCTAAAATGCGTCAGCAACAAAAATTAGAAATTTTGAGCAATTATTGCCATGAAAATTCTTATAAATTTTTACTGGAAGTTTTAGTTTCCCCAACAGATTCACAGCTTAAGGAAGTTAATGGAAATAAAGACCTATATGACAGCAATATCAGACCTAATCTAACAGTAAAAGTTATGGAGGAATTACAAAATGTCAATGTTGAACCGGACATTTGGAAACTTGAAGGAATGGAAAATGAAGACAGTTATAAAATAATTTCCTTACAAGCCCGCAAAGGGGAAAGAAACAATGTTGGAATTGTTATCTTGGGACGCAGCGAAAACCAAGAAAAAGTTGAAAAATGGATTAAGTTAGGAAACAAAATCAAGGGAATTGTAGGGTTTGCTGTTGGAAGAACAGTATTCTGGAAACCCTTGATTGATTATAAAAATGGTAAAATAGGAAAAGAAGAAATAATAAAAATTATTTGCAATAATTTCCTACATTTTTATCATATCTTTATAGACAAAGTTTGATCCCTATGAAAATTTATTTAGGAACAGATCACGCAGGATTTGAATTAAAAGAAAAAATTAAATCTTTTCTTTTGGAAAAGAGTTTTGATATTGAGGACTGCGGAGCATTTACTTTTGACAAAAATGATGATTACCCAGACTTCATATCAAAAGCGGCAATAAAAGTTTCTCAAAACTCCTCTTCTTTTGGGATTGTTTTTGGAAAATCAGGCGCAGGAGAATGCATAACCGCAAATAAAATAAAAGGAATACGGGCAATATTGGGATTCAGCGTGGAAAACGTAAAACTGGCTCGAGAACATAATGATGCGAATGTCTTATCGTTTGGATCGGCGTTTGTTGATGAAGAAGTAACAAAAAATTTACTTACAATATTTCTGGAAACAAAATTTACCAATGAAGAAAGACATATTAGACGGATTAATAAAATTACAGAAATTGAAAACCTATGGCATTAATTAAAAATTATAATTCTTTAAATAAAACCCCTGAGAGGAAAATCTGTCTGGAGCTTATTGAAGCTGCACTGTCTTCAATACAGCCACAAAATATAATTGCAAAAAATTTCTCCCTAAACAACAGCATATTAACTATTCAAAATAAGACAATTGATCTAACACGCTTTGAGAGAATTTTTTTATTGGGATTTGGTAAGGGATCCGCAGGCCTTTCAAAATATATCGAGAGTATGTTGGGCAACCTGCTCATTGAAGGATACGTAATTGACCTTGGACCGGAACAATTTTCCAAGATAGAGCTTACTGTTGGCACTCACCCATTGCCTTCAGATACCAATTTGTCTTTTACTAAAAAAGTTCTTGAACGGTTAGGCAACTTGACGGAAAAAGATTTAGTTATAGTTGTGATTGCCGGAGGAGGATCGGTATTGTTTGAAAATCCTTATAGAGTTGATTTGGAAAAATTAATCGAAATTAATAAGTCTTTGCTTTTTTCAGGAGCAACTATAGCGGACATGAATATTGTTAGAAAACATCTATCTTTGGTCAAAGGAGGAGGACTAATCAAGCCTCTTTTTCCAGCTTCGGTAATAAGCGTTATTGCATCTGATGTTCCGGGAAACGATCTGTCCAGCATAGCATCCGGCCCAACAGTAAAAGATGCGACAACAAAAGAACAGGCATTGGAAGTGCTTAAAAAATACAATCTTTTCGAAAAACTAGGTCTTTTAGAAGAAGACTTCATAGAAACGCCCAAAGAAAATAAGTATTTTGAAAATGCAACAAATATTCTCCTTGTAAGTAATCAAACTGCGCTTTCCGCAATGCAGTCAAAAGCAAAAGAATTGGGTTTTGATGCTAAAATTTTAACAGACAAGCTGCAGGCAGACGCAAAGACAGCGGGTAAAGAGCTCATGGATCAAATTTCCTCAGGAATTATCTTAGCCGGAGGAGAAACAACTGTAAAAGTTCTAAATAAGGGAGGACAGGGAGGAAGAAATCAAGAAGTGGTTTTGTCCACACTCCCCTATATCGATGGGAAAACTACAATTGCTTCTTTTGATTCTGATGGATGGGATAATTCGCCTTTTGCCGGTAGCATTGGAGATTCCCTAACGATTCAAAAGGCAAAAGAGCTAAATATAAATCCTGAAATTTTCTCACAGGAAAATAACAGTTTTTCTTTTTTTGAAAAAACAGGTGATGGAATTATTACCGACCGTCTTCCTTCAAATGTCTCAGACCTCATGATTGTCCTAAAAAAGTAATACTTGACAAATCAAGTAATTCCTGTAATAATAGTTATTACCATGAATGGCATCACAACAATGACGCAAAAAGGTCAAGTGGCAATTCCTAAATCAATTAGGGATTATTTTCATCTTCAGCCTCACGACAAGGTTCATTTTGAAGTGCAGGGGGAAAAAATTGTTGCGACACCCGCGCCAACCATAGATGATATGTTTGGCTCGTTCAAAACTTCAAAGATAATAACAAAGAAAGAAATGAAGAAGGCTATACGAGAGGCAGTCTTAGAAAAGTTTAAAAGAAAAGGAATTATATCTTAGTAAAAATTGTTATGCGTATAATAATCGACACAAGCGTGTTAATTCGATATTTTACGCGGGATGACAAAGTTAAAGCGGAAAAAGCCAAACTGCTTCTTGAAACAGGAAAAGAGCTTGTCATTCCTGACGCCGTATTTCCCGAAATCGAATATGTGCTTATAAAAACATCAAAGGCGTCAAGGCCTGAAATTGTTAAAGCCTTTAAATTTTTGACTTCCCTACATAACGTTTCACTTACAAAACAAGCAAGAGAGGCAATCTCAATTTTTGAGAAGTCAAAGCTAGATATGGCGGATTGTATTATTGCCGCCTACTCTAGAAAGGACTCTCTTGCCAGTTTTGACCGCGAGCTTTTAGCCATCAAGGACATAAATCCCTTCTGGCAATAACAACATTATGTAATCAATTACATAGTTTTTATTTATTAAATCAAACATTTAATTTTAACTAACGGCCGCGGAGTATTTTTAAATAGTTAATATCCCACCTTTGAGTTCCCACCTTCCAGGTGGAAACTCGAACTACGCCCTATGCTATACTAGAAAAATGAAATCTAGAGTTATCGTAGTTAGTCTTGTTGAAAAAAATGGCGCTATCCTGTTAGGAAAAAAAACCTGGAAATACCGGACCATACCCTAACACTTGGCATAATCCGGGAGGAGGAATTAATCTTGATAAAGAATCTTTGGAAGAAGCATTAAAAAGAGAGATCAGAGAAGAGACAGGTATTGAAATTCAGAATATAGAACAATTAGGATTTGACGAAGACAATGAACCTGATAAACATGGCGAAATGACTCACTATATATTTCTTGACTTTAGAACAGAATGGCTATCCGGAGAAATAACGGCGGGAGATGACATGAAGGAACTTAAATGGGTTAAAAAAGATGAATTAAAAAACCTCCCCCTTAACAGACCCGCAAAAAAATTATTTAAAAAACTAAACTTTATTTGACATTTTATGCCGATCGGAAAAATTTGTCAAAACTTCATCTAAGATATCTCCAATCTAGAAGTATTTTTGAAATAGTGTTACTATAAAAAGGTGGCAGATTTAGCTCCGGAAAAATTAAAAGATTTAGAATTAAAAGCCAATAAAATCAGGCAGCTGATTATTGAGATGCTGGTGGAAGCGGAATCAGGGCATTCGGCAGGACCCCTGGGAATGACAGATATTTTCACTGCTTTTTATTTTCATATCTTAAATCATAATCCAAAGAATCCCAATTTTTCTGATCGCGACAGATTGGTTTTGTCTAACGGTCATATTTGTCCTGTTCAATATGCGACCATGGCCTTATCAGGTTACTTTCCGATTGAAGAATTAAAAACATTACGGAAAATTAATTCCCGACTGCAGGGCCATCCTCATCGCGCCTCTCTTCCGGGACTTGAAACAACTTCAGGACCTCTTGGCGAAGGATTATCTCAGGCAATTGGAATAACACTGGCCAGAAATTTAGATAAAAAAAATTATTATGTTTACTGCCTAACTTCGGACGGCGAGCACGAAGAGGGAAACACTTGGGAAGCAGTCATGTTCGCGGCAAAAAATAAATTGAACAATCTAATTCAGGTAATCGACCGCAACTATATTCAGATTGACGGCAACACGGAAAATGTTATGCCTTTGGATTCTCTTAAGGCAAAATATGAATCGTTCAACTGGAACGCAATTGAAGTTCAGGGCAATGATATTAAAAGCTTTATTGAAGCAATTGAAAAAGCCAAATTGGAGCCAAACAAACCAACGATAATTATTGCCAAAACAATTCCGGGTAAAGGTGTAAGCTTTATGGAAAATGATTATCATTGGCATGGCAAACCACCAAGCAAAGAAGAAGCAGAAAAAGCTCTAAGCGAATTAAAAATAGAGGAGGAAAAATTAAATGCTTAATCCTGATTTAAAACTAAATAGTAAGCTTTTTGATGAAGACGTAGAAATCAAACCTATCCGTGCGGGTTACGGAGAAGGATTATTAGAGCTTGGAGAAAAAAATCCTAATGTTATTGCGCTTTGTGCAGATTTAACCGAATCCACTTATGCGCATCTTTTTGCCCAAAAATATCCTGAAAGATTCTTCCAAGTTGGAGTTGCCGAACAAAATATGGCTGCGATCGCAGCCGGTCTGGCAATCAGCGGAAAAATTCCCTTCATATCCTCATATGCTACTTTTTCTCCCGGAAAAAATTGGGAAACCATTAGAACAACTGTTGCTTATGATCGATCAAACGTTAAAATTGCAGGACATCATGCCGGAATTATGACCGGACAGGACGGAGCAACTCATCAGGCAACTGAGGATATTGCCAGCGTAAGAAGCTGGCCAAATATAAAAATATTAGTTCCCTGCGATAGCGTAGAAGGAAAAAAAGCAACAATTAAAGCTTCTGAAATAGTTGGCCCTGTTTATCTCCGTTTTTCCCGAGATAAAACTCCAATTATTACAACTGCTGAAACTCAATTTGAAATAGGGAAAATTCAAACTTTTTGGACAAGCGAAAAACCCGCAGCAACAATTTTTGCAACCGGATATATACTTTATTATGCTTTACTTGCCGCAAAAGAATTAGAAGTTGAAAATATAAATGTATTAGTTGCAAACGTATCAACGATTAAACCCTTGGACGAAAACGCTGTTTTTTCGCTTGCCAAGCAAACAAAAGCATTTGTTACTGCAGAAGATCATCAGGTAATCGGAGGACTTGGAGGAGCAATTGCAGAATATGTGGTCAAAAATATCCCTCTTCCTATGGAATTTGTCGGACTTCAAGACACTTTTGCAGAATCAGGCACACCAAAAGAGTTAATTGAAAAATACAAAATGGGCAAGAACGATATTAAAGCTGCTGTCAAAAAAGTTATCCAAAGAAAATCATAAATTATGATCACAAGTCTTCCTGAAGAATTAAAAAAAATAATCAAGGGAGATGTTTCGTCGGATAACCAAACCCTCAAAGATTATAGTCATGATTATAGTCTTTTTGAAGTAAAATCGAAAGCTGTTGTATTTCCTAAGGATGCGCAAGATTTAAAAGCATTGATTAAATATGTAAAGGATAACAAAAAAAACGATCCGGCATTGTCCCTGACAGCTAGAGCAGCGGGAACAGATATGGGTGGAGGAGCTATCAATGATTCTATTCTCGTAGAATTCACCAGATATTTTAATCATACTCCCCAAGTAATTGGAGATATCGTGACGACAGAACCGGGTGTTTTTTATAGAGATTTTGAAAAAGAAACTTTAAAACATAACCTCTTGTTTCCATCTTATCCTGCATCAAGAGAAATTTGCGCAATGGGAGGAATTTTAAATAATAATTCCGGCGGTGAAAAATCATTGCAATATGGAAAAACTGAAAAATACATTAGAAAAATGAAAGTGATATTAAGAGATGGAAATGTTTATGAATTAAAAAAACTATCAGAAAAAGAACTTCGGGAAAAATTATCTCTTCAGACATTTGAAGGGGAAATCTACCAAAAAATGCACAAGCTGATTATTGATAATTATGACGATATTTTAAAAGCCAAACCTGATGTTTCCAAGAACTCTGCCGGATATTATTTATGGAATATTTATGACAAGGCAAATAAAACTTTTGATTTAACTCAATTATGGGTGGGGGCACAAGGCACACTGGGATTCTTGCTTGAAGCTGACGTTCAGCTTGTTCCTGTGCACAAACACCGCGACATGATGGTTCTGTTCCTGCATGATCTTTCTCATTTAAATGAGATCATCAAAGAGGTTCTTTCTTTGAGTCCCGAAAGCTTTGAAGCTTATGATGACAGCACATTAAAATTAGCTTTAAAATTTTTTCCTGAATTCGCAAAACTATTAGGAACAAGGGGAATCATTCAAACAGGAATCAGTTTTTTGCCTGAATTCCTGATGATTCTTTTTGGAGGCATGCCAAAACTTATTCTTCAGGTTGATTTTACCGGAGACAATATTGAAGATTTACAAAATAAGATTCGGCAACTTAAAGAAAAATTAAAACCTCTTCATCCTAAAATAAGAGTTGCTCTCGAAGATCAAGAGAAAAAATATTGGGCAATCAGACGCGAAAGCTTTAATCTCTTAAGACAAAAAGTCCGTAACAAGCATACTGCTCCTTTTATAGATGACTTTGTTGTCAAACCGGAATATTTAGCAAAAGTTTTACTTGAAGTAATTAAAATTATCAAAAAACATCCTGAATTTATGTATACAATTGCAGGCCATGTCGGAGACGGAAATTTTCATATTATTCCGTTAGTCGATATTACAAATCCCAATGTAAGAAAATTCATTCCGATTATCGCAGATCAAATCTATGATTTGGTTATCAAATATCATGGCTCGATAACCGGAGAGCATAACGACGGATTGATTCGCACTCCCTACTTAAAACGAATGTATGGAGAAAAAATCATTAAACTTTTTGAAGCAACCAAAAATATTTTTGATCCTGACAATATCTTCAACCCGCACAAAAAAGTCTTTGGAGATCTAAGTTATGCAATGAATCACCTTAGACAAAATTGGTGATTAAGCTCCGTTTGCTTTCTTCTTCTCTGCGTACAGAATATAGGGGATG
The DNA here is from genome assembly GCA_001782645.1 of Candidatus Levybacteria bacterium RIFCSPLOWO2_12_FULL_37_14. Taxonomy (GTDB): domain Bacteria; phylum Patescibacteriota; class Microgenomatia; order Levybacterales; family UBA12049; genus GWB1-37-8. Next base: position 8,081 of record MFPH01000052.1, read on the forward strand.
ATGCTTAATAAGTTGGTAATTGCTACCAAATAAAATAAGAATGTGAAGCCATATCGATTGGCTACAAATCCTCCGATAGTTGCAGACATGGCCATGCCCATAAAGACAAATCCGTCATAAACACTCCATTCCGTAACCTCTTTGTCTTTATCCAGATGTGAGGAAAATAAAGAATTTTTTGCAGGAGAAGCAATTCCCAATCCCATACCGATAACACCATAAAACAGGAATAACGAAGAAACGTTTTTTGTCAAAGCAAATCCCACGTAACCTACGCTCATAAGAATAATTCCGATAATAGAAATTATAAATTTCTGTATATCCGTTGATTTAGATAGATATCTTCCGCTGATTAATTCAAAAATAACCCTTACAATGAGATATGTACTGAAGGAAGCTGCGGCAATCTCGGTATTTCCACCGGGTATTTTGGTGGCTGCAAAAATAGCAAAAATCGGAATAATTGCATTCCAGGAAGACCAAAGAAATATCTCGGAAATTATAAATGCCTTAACAACGGGATTCATGTGAAAATCAGAGGGTTTTTTCCCAAGAAAAATTTCTTTTATCACTTCCTACCTAGCATATCACACTAAAACACTTTTTAAAACCTACCCAAGCTTGATCATTAAAACTCCCAAAATCATTATCGCTGTGGCAATCCAAGTATGCTTTGTCGGCTTATCTTTAAAAAATAGATAACCCATCACTAGAATAAAAAATATTTGCAGTCTCTTAACACCTATAACTAAGGCAACTGGACCGCCAAAAGCATAAGCATAAAAAACCAACAAACCGGTAATAAGAAAAACAATGCTGTTTAAAAATAGAAGACCAAAATTTTTCTTTATCTCTACTGTCCAAGTTTTACTTTCTTTCCCTACCATGTACGCACCTAACATAGTAGACATAATAATTTGTTCAATAAGAATAGTAAAAATAGGACTTGTAGGAACAGTGTTACCTAATGCCCACTTATCCAGAATTACTGTTAGGCTTCCCAACATTATGGCTAGCAGAAAAAGCAATGACTCTTTTCTCAAAAATATCAACTTAAAAGGCTTTAAGAAATCTTCTCTGGCTTGATCTGCATTCAGGATATATGATCCGAAAATAATTGACAAAAGACCAAGTAAGGGAATTAATCTTATAGATTCAGATAAGAATATTAAGCCGAAAATATAAGTAAAAACACCGCCAAAAGAAGTTAAGGGAAGTATCTTGGAAATTAAATTTTTCTTTAAGATTCCGCTACCTATTGTCTTTGAAAAAACGAATACTAAAGATGAACCAAGCACGCCTATAAAGAAAAATTGATTTAGGGTTGGAATCCCTTCTCGCAGAACAAGATATATAAGAATAGGAATGGTTAATGTAAAAAGAGACCAAGTTAAAACTGCAGCGCTTACTTTATGTAAAATTTTTTTACTTAGAATAACATCCACCGCTCCTAAAACCGCGGCAAAAAGCGCCAACCAAAACCACATTAGGCAATTATATCATTCTGAGGATAGTTATTAAGAATTGATAACCTTGCTCCCCCGAGAGGACTCGAACCTCTAACCTTGTCCTTACAAAATTCCTTCTGTTACCAAAAGGTTTGGACTATCTCATCCCCCTCTTTTTTCGAAAAAGAGGGGATCGGGTATATAGTCTCTACACATTTATCCCGCCATGGCGGGAATTTAGCTCGGGATTATCCTTCAACTTAGTTCAGGACTTCCCCGAATTAGCCCGATTTTTCAATCCGAATTACTTCGGAAAGCTGCGTTAATGTTCCACAGGGACCTGCTCTACCATTGAGCTACAGGGGAACGCTAAACAATTTTATCATTAAACAATGGATAAATCTAGGGCCCGAAGGTTAATTATTTTGCGTCTTTGAGGGAGAGGGATTTTCTTTTGGAGGAAATCTCCAAATTCTGGCCTCTTCTCCAGTGAAGTTTTTTCAAAAACTCTTTGGGGATAGAAATAACCCCCGAATATTTACCCAAACTAATTATCTTCCTAATCATAACTAATACTCAGTATATACCAAATATATACTATCTAAAAATAAAAATACACGTATGCTTTAATTTATATCTTCAAGATGTTGAGATTTAAATATTTAAATTTTCTAATAAATTCGTAAATCCTTTTGTGTTTACAAAATAATTTTTACCATTTCCACCAAGCGGAGCAAGTAGTCCTATAGTTGACAAGCTATCCTCAGTCTAATATAATTCCTTTCGTATGGTCGAACGAAGCACAACTCCGGAAATAACTAGTTCTCTTTATGCAACCAAAAAAGATGCTTGGATTTATGATCTAATTTACGAGACAACAGAAAAAGAAGATATTCCATTTTGGCTAAATCTTGCAAAACAATTAAAACCAAGAAATATTTTAGAAATTGGAGTTGGGACTGGAAGAATCGCAATCCCCTTGGCAAAAGCTGGTTTTGAAGTGGTTGGATTAGATTTAGAGGAATCCATGCTTGATGTTGCCAGAGAAAAAACAGCAAAACTTCCACAGGAGACTCAAAATAAATTAAAATTTGTTCGAGGAGATGCACGTTATATTGATCTGGGTCAAACTTTTGATTTAGTTACTATTTCCCTTAACACATTCTGCCATTTCTTAACCAAAAAAGACCAAATGGAAGCATTAAAAAATCTTAAAGAACATTTAGATCCTCAAAGAGGAGTTCTTGCTATTGACATGTTTAACCCTCTGGCAAGACCGGTCCAACGATGGGATTCTTCAAAACAAGGACCAATTTCTGTAGACAGACCTCCGATTAAAATATACCAGACAGTTGATACGCAAAGAAAATTACTTATATCTCGAAAAGTTCGTGATTATATCGATCCCGCCAGAGAAGAAGCATGCGCCTTAGGAAAAGATATTCTTTTCGTTGACCGTGAAGCCGAAGTAATTGATTGGAATTCAAATCCCCCAACCGTTTTTCGAAACAGAGCAACTTTCCCCGTAAGCTATCATTCTGTCTTTTCCTTGTGGTTTGGGCAAGTGTTTCGAGAAGCTGGTTTTGAGAATGCACGTTTCATTGGAGATTATAAAGGTCACAGATTTATCGATGCTAAAATGGAAGATAATTTGCAGACAATAAAAGTTGATTTTCACGATCCTGTTTCGGAAAAGATGATTATTATTGCTGGCCCAGGACAAGGGGAAGTAAAAATAAAAGATTATTCTCTTAAAAAGGCAAAGGCAGTAAAAGATCCTGTTTTAGATATAACGTTAGATGGTACCAATATTAGGATTTCTGACCCTCGAGATGCTTCCTATTTCCTAAATTGCATCATTCGTTTTTCTAAACTCTCAAATGAGGAAAGGAATAAGGCCTTGGAGGAGATGAATGGAATTTTGAAAGAGACAAAAACCACAAAGACCGAGCAAATACTTAAAATACATAATTAGCCATAAAATATGTTCTAACATTGCTCACCAAGCGGAGCTGATATATATTGATATACTCTTTTCTTGGATTATGGTATAATCTTTTTTATGCCAGAGCAAGGAAATCAAGAATTAAATATTTCCCATCCTGGAAAGGGAGAGCATATTATTTCTCCATCAGAAGCTCTTAAGAGAAACCCAGATTTTTTTCAGAAAAGACCTGAATGGGCAAATTGGAAATTAAAAGTAAGACATCTGGATGGAAGAATTGAAGAAATGCCACCAGGAACAGATTGGGAAGCAGTTTCAAGATTTGGTTCATATCGTTCGGCCGTAATTACTAATCCTGATGGCTCACCCTCTTTTGATAGGCCTCGAGCTGATGAGGCCCCCGCCGTTAATGTTGTTGCTTACGGAAAGGATAAAACAACTGGTGAGTTAAAAATCGCCATGATAAGTCAGCCAAGACCACACGCAGACAACGATTTCGAACCTACAAATAGAGGAGATATGGTTTTTGAACAAATACCAATGGGTTTTCTTGAAAAAATAATTGGGAAAGACCCTATTATCAAAACTGAATCGGTTAGGCAAGGAGCAGCAAGAGAAACAGCGGAAGAAACAGGGGCAGGAGCGGTAAAAGACATTTCTTATCCCGAATATCCGAAACATTATCCAAATCCTACTTTTGTTGGAACAAGTACGGATGTTGTTTTTGTTGAAGTTGATTTAGAAAAAATTAATGAGCTGAAACAAGATAAAAATGAACCTATTTATAAAGCTAGCTATATTCCTTTAGCAGAACTTATAGCTGATATAAAAAAGGGAAAAACTGATAGGGGATACGCAAGGATGGGAACATCAAATTCTGCAATACTAATGTTTTTATCAAATCTTGATTCCTTCAGAAATGCTGAAAGAAATCAAAGAATACTTAGTCAGGAAGGTCAAGCGAATAGACAATTTAAGCAAGAAGACCCCGAGGGATATGTAAAACATAGTCTTAGACGTTCCAAAATAAAACATCCTGAGAATTTTGAGGAAAACAAGAAAAAGGCAGAAGCATATTTAAGCAGACTTTATAAAGATGTCCTCAGGAAAAAATAGTTTCTAACATCGCTCCCTCCAGAGGCGGGCAGGCGTCAGGCGGAGCAGATATTTTTTAGTTATTGACAAATAAATAAATTTGTAATACAATTTATTACATATGAGAGCGATTGTAAATATTTCCTTACCCATTCAATTAAATTCCGTCGTGGAAAAAGAAGTTAGAACCGGACGTTATACTAGTAAAAGTGAATTTTTTCGTAGTCTTTTAAGGCTTTGGCTAGAAGGAAGATTGTCTGGAGAACTTGAAAAAAGCAGAGAAGAACTGAAGGCAGGAAAAGGAAATTTGTTAAAATCTCTTTCAGCCCTTCGCTAATTGATGAAAATTTATTACTCAAGCAAATTTGCTAAAGAGTATAAGCGTCTGCCTGGAAAAGTTAAGACTGCTGCAGAAAAAAGAGAAAAGATCTTCCGCGTAAATCCATTTGATCCGGGACTTAAGACACACAGGCTTTCGGGAAAGCTTAAAGATTATCATTCATTTTCTATAGATTACCATTACAGAATCATTTTTGAATTTGTCGGAAAAGACACCGCTTGGCTTCATTCAGTCGGAACTCATGAAATTTATGGATGAATCAGAAAAATCCTGACCGTTTGAACATCCCTCCAAAGACGGGCGGGCGTCAGGCGGAGCCAAATTTGGTATAATTAATATATGTCTAGGAATCCTATTGTTAATGCTCTTAGCGCTTCAGCGTACATTATTCTCGTCGTCAGTGTAATGACTTTCGTGACACAGTCACTCAAGAACAAGCCTGATACCTTTTTCGCTCCAATCACAGTTTTATTTGTACTAACCCTTTCTGTTACAGTAATGGCTTATCTATTTTTTTATCAACCTCTGCAGCTTTTCATTGAAGGAAAGAAAAAAGAAGCAGTAAGCCTATTTACTAAAACTATTGGTATCTTCGCAGCTCTTACAATTGTGGTTTTAATTCTGCTTTTTTCCGGTTTAATTTAGGTTCCGAGCAACTTCAAGCATCCGTCTGTTAATAATAGGTTATAACATCCCTCCTTCACCAAGGTTTCGGATGGGTAAGCGTTCCCTCCAGAGGCAGACAGGCATCAGGCGGCGCCCAATCAAGAACAGGTTATATGCCCGTAACTCCCGTTGAACTTTTGATACAATTATATTGTGAGTCTCATCAATTCCTTTCTTAACAAAACTGCCATGTATCGACTGGTACTTTATCTACTAATTTTATTGGTAGTTGTTGCCAGCAGCTTAAGCGCTATTGGACTTCTATCGCATAATGGTTTTTATATTTTAGCCAGTGCCACTTACCTAAGCTTTATCTGTTGGATAACTAATAAAATTCTTGCCAAAATCCTTAAAGTAAAAACTAATCCTGAATCAGCTTTAATTTCAGGCTTGATTCTATCTTTAATATTTGGTCCTGTCTTCTCCCTATCCAATTTAATTCCATTGACGGCAATCGGTGTATTTGGAATGACCAGTAAATACTTAATTGTTCTAAGGGGACGGCATATTTTTAACCCGGCAGCTTTTGGGGCGACTGCCTCTGCTGTGATTCTTGGTCAGGGCGCGAGTTGGTGGGTGGGCGATCTGCCCATGGCCCCTTTTATTTTAATCAGTGGATTTTTAATTCTAAAAAAAATTAGAAAGTTTGAAATGGTAGCTGCATTCCTTGCCAGTATGACTGTCTTGATGGTAGTAAACAGTATTTTAGGTCATGAACCATTTGATCTGTTTGTACGGTTACGAAGCCAAGCGACTTTTTTGCTTGTTTCACCACTAACATTTTTTGCCCTAGTGATGCTAGTTGAGCCATTAACGTCTCCGTTTAGAAAAAGTTACCAGGTTATGTATGCTATTTTAATCGCGCTACTGTTTTATTTCTTGGGAAGCGTAATCCCATATTCTCTTGAGGCTTCCCTTTTGATAGGCAACATCTTCGCCTACATTACTAACAGTAGTTTTAGACAGGTGCTAATCTTACGGAAAAAAGAAAAACTTTCAACAGACGTAATTGGATTCTGGTTTGAACCATGGAAAAAGTTCGAATTTAAACCAGGCCAATTTTTGGAATGGACATTGTCCCATCCGCGTCAGGATAACAGAGGCATAAGGAGATTCTTTACTATAGCTTCCTCGCCTTCAGAAAATTTAGTCTTGCTAGCTACTAAATTTTATGAGAAACCAAGTACTTTTAAACAGGTTTTAGCAAAGATGGAACCAAGGGACGAAATAATTGTCTCTAATTTAGGAGGAGAATTTACTCTACCAAATAATTTGGGCACTAAACTGGTTTTTATAGCTGGGGGGATTGGCATCACTCCATTTAGGGCTATTACCAAGTGGATTTTAGACAATAAAGAACCTAGGGATATAATTTTGTTTTTTTCCAATAAAACACAAGAGAATATTGTTTTTGAGGATATTTTCAAAAAGGCTGAACAGTTTGGGCTAAAAACAGTTTACATTAATACGAACAGAGATGGACATATTGATGAGAAATTGATCAACGGCAAAGTGCCTGACTTTAGGGATCGTACTTTTTATATTTCGGGGCCAGAGCCGATGGTAAAGGCATTTAATGAAATGCTAGGGAAAATGGGAATAAAAAAAAGCCAAGTTAAAAAAGATTATTTCCCGGGATACACTGAAACTTACACTACTGAACGATAATAACTCCGGTATCAAAAGGGCCGAGGTGGTTATGGTATTTCCAGTTACCCGCTTTGGTAAATGTAAACACATAATTCTCTCCCATAGTCACTCCTCTTTTGGCATCAAACTCCGGGTAAGCAGTGTGTGTTGGGTGAGAAGATGAAGCTACCCACATACTTTTGCCGGACTGATTTTTAAAAGTGATTGTATCTCTAATTTTGACTGTCAAACTGGTTGGTGAAAATCCAGAATCAAAATAAGTAACCACTATAGATTCTGTTGTCGAAGGTGCTGCTGAATCTGTAGAAGTGATAGTAGTTGGTATTTCTGTGGCTGCAGGAACCGTAGGAACGGCTACTTGGCTGTTTTTATTGAGGAGAAAGACTCCGAATCCTATGATTATTAAAACTCCCAATACTCCCCAAATAGCCTTGTTCATAATTTAATTTACCACAATTCTTGCATGCTTGCAAAACATACCCAAGACATATTGTTTTCGAATTCGGCAAAAAAATAACGAATTAGCCTCGAGTTGCAAGATTTGGCAAGATATGGCAATATTCGGCAAGATCTGGTAAGATAATTCCATGAAGATCCCTCCTATTTATACCATTTCCGACGAAATGCTTTCGCTTATAGCCAATATTGAAGCACAACGTTTATATTTTTCTTCATTAAATCTTGGAGACCAAATCAAAGAAAATATTCAGAGAGTTAGTCTTTTGAAAAGCTCGCTTTTTTCCGCCCGTATTGAAGGGAATCCCCTGAAAATCTCTGATTTTGAATTTGGCAATGAAACCGAAGAGGAAAAGAAAGAAGAAGTTTTTAACATCGTCAAGACGATAAATTTCATCGATAAGGATGTCAGAAAAAATATTCTTACAAAAAACATTATTCTACATCTTCATTCGTTAGTTTTGCAGGATATTGCACCCGATGCGGGACATTTTAGAACAGAAGTAAGCGCGATTTTTAATGAGGGAGGTGTGGCGGTCTATATGCCTCCTCCTCCAACCCAAGTCTTGAAATTATTGGATGAGCTTTTGACTTATGTAAATTCTGAAGAAAAATTTCCGCTGATTGCTGCTTTTGTTGCTCATCTTATCTTTGAAAAAATTCATCCTTTTCTGGATGGAAACGGCAGGGTAGGCAGACTTTTAATTTCTGCTATTCTCAAATCAAAAGACTGGGATTTTTCTCTTACCGTACCTTTCGAAGAATATCTGGATGAGCATAAAGATGATTATTATTTTCACTTAAGTCAGGGGATGCAAAATACCAATGCTTATCTTGAATTTATGCTTGAGGCATTTTATTCTCAGATAGAAAAAATAAAAAACCAGGTTAATCAAGAGATTGCAAAAGAAAATAATCTATTTCTTCCACCCCGTCAAGAAGAAATATTTAATATTATCAAAGATCAAATTATCGCATCCTTTGACATGGTCAGAAGACGTTTTATACAAGTGCCGGAAAGAACTCTGCGCTATGATTTGAAAAAGCTTCTCGACAGGAAACTGATTGAAAAATCCGGCGAAACCAGAGGAAGATATTATAGGATAAAAAAGTCAGAATTTTTTAAGCCAAATAATTCTTAAAACTTTTTTCCTGAATATCTCCAACTACAGCTTCCAACACATCATTAAATGTAACCAGTCCCCGCACCTTGCCATATTCATCAACAATTAAAGCCATATGCATAGGCGATTTTCTGAATAATTCAAGCGCTTGAATTGCAGACGTATTTTCCGGAATCAAGTGGGGTTTTTGACTATGTTTCTTAATGTCTACTTTCGGATTGCTTGCATAATAACGAAGGTAATCCTTTGCATGAATTACTCCGACCAAACTATCTATTGACCTATCGCACAAAATTATTCTTGAATGCTGATGTTCGGCAAGATATGTCTTGAAGTCTTCGGGAAGTTTATTGATGTCAAACCACTGGATAGCTTCTCTTGACGTCATTAGGGAATCAACTCGCAGACGATCAAGATGCAACACTCTATTAACCAGTCTGGTTTCTATGATGTTAAATATTCCGGCTCTTGTTCCTTCGCTCATGAGTAGTCTAATTTCATCTTCGCTCACGCTGGATGCGGAAAATTTTTTTATCCTTAAGAGCTTAAGAACTAACTCGGATGATAAACTGAGAAATCCAACTAGAGGAAGAGCTATTTTTAATAGCGTCCGCATAAATGGAGCAACAAATACGGCAATGCCTTCGGGGTTGCTGATTGCAACATGTTTTGGTACAAGTTCTCCGATGATCAGAGAAATATAGGTAATTCCTCCGATAACTACGAAAAAGGATAAAAGATCATGATATGCGCCTACAATTGGAATTTGTTTTATAATTTCAGCGAAAGGCATTGTTAAAGTAGCCATTCCAATAGCGCCGGCTAAGATGCTAATAAGTGTAATTCCGATTTGAATTGTTGGAAAAAATTTATCCGGATTTTCCGCCAGCTCTAAAGCAATTTCGGCACTCTTGTTGCCATTTGCAATCATTTGCGTAAGTTTGCTTTTTCGTGACGCTACAATGGCAATTTCTGCCATAGCGAAAAAACCATTTAACAGTATTAGAAATAAAATGAAAATAAATTCCATATACTTATATTACATTAATTTGTCCAAAACGTAAGTAGGCTCTGCAAACTTATTGTTTCTTCTTAGTTGAGGTTGATTTTCTAGTTGTTTTTTTGGCTTCTGGGACTTTCGGAGCTTCTGCGGAAACGACAACTGTGGCAATTTTAGGCTCCAATATTCTCAATATCTTATCAAGCTTTGCATTTAATGCTTCAAATTGTTCCTTATATTGAAGCTGCGCCGATCTATTTATTGAACTTCCTCTGTCTTCAAGGCTGGAATGTCTTGGATAATTATTATCAAATCTCATTGGACCTGAAGCTCTCTTGTTTTGAAAACAATCTTTGCAAAAAACCGGCCTGCTTCCTGTTGGCTTAAAAGGCACTTCGCATTCTTTATTGCACTTGCCGCAAATGGCTTGATGCATTGGCCTGTCTCCACCAAAATCACGTCGACCAAAATTCCGACCTCCCGACTGATTTCTATCTCTATTAAAATTTCCCATGATTGTCATTATACCATGTCCCCGGTTAAAACAGTGAAAAATAGTGTATAATATAAGCATATGTCATCAAAAAGACGCAGCGGAGTTGGGAAAATGAAAAGGTCCCATTCATACAAAACCAAGAAAAGACTGGCAATAAAACGCGCAATGCTGACGCTAAGAAAAACTAAGAAACGATATAGATGAAGCGGAAAATTCTAATAATTTTTACCGTTGCTATTCTCCTTCTTGACTGGGCTGCGCTTGATGATATTACGACAGGAAACGAACCTTCCTTATCAGAAGAATATTTTATAGTAATAATAAGCGTACCTATTTTGCTGATTATTGGATATTTAATGTATAAGAATAAGCAAGCGAAACGGAAAAATTTTTAGGATTTAATTAGTTATAATGTGCAGTCTTGATTGATCAAGATAGGCTGGATATTTGAGGCTTGTTTTCATCTGAACTTGGTAAGTTTTATTGCCGGAATCTAAACTAATTGGCTTTGAAGTTAAAAGCTGCGGAGTTCCTCCTTCCTGAAAAACATCTGAAAACCATACTGGATGTTTATCGGTAGTATTATACAGACGAACATAAGCAATTTCATTTCCGGTTGGAATTCTGATGGTTGCTTCAAATATAACTGTTTTTATGCTTCGATAATTTGCCGGGTCAAGCGTTGCTCTAAGTCCTGAAATATCCTGCCAATCATCAGAAGAATTAGATCCTGCTCCGAATGGTACAAAAAATTCTTTTACGGAAGATGAAGCTTGAGTTGGGGTTTGGGTTTGAGACACAAACCTTGCCGTAGGCGTTGGAGTAAATCCGCCAGCTGGCGGAGCGGTAGGTTTAATAGATAAAGCTGCTGTTTTTGTTGCATTGCTTATTTCAGACAGGCAACTTGCCGGACAGGAATTTGAAATAACAGGAGTCGGAACAGTTTTTTCTACAATTTCTATTTTCTTATCTTCAAAAAGAAGAACATCTAAAAAAATTATGTTTATTAAAACCAAAAAAGCAAGAGTTCTGAAAATTGTTTGGGAAGATAAAAATTTATTTTTTTCTTCTTCCATACCTTAGTTAATCACCTAAATAATCCCGCAATTTATTTCCCCTTGATGGATGACGGAGTTTTCTTAAAGCCTTTGCCTCAATTTGACGTATTCGCTCACGAGTAACCGCAAACATGCGGCCAACCTCTTCAAGAGTTTTTGGCTTGCCGTCTTTCAATCCAAAACGCTCTTCCAAAACCCTTCTTTCCCGATCTGACAAAGTCAAAAGCACTCCTTCAACTTGCTCTTTCAGAAGTTCTCTTGATGCAGAATCAAATAGAGTTGGGGCCGCTGCGTCATGAATAAAATCTCCAAGCCTGCTATCATCTTCGTCTCCGACAGGCGTTTCCAGACTTGCTGGCTCTTGGGAAATTTTGATTATTTCCAAGGCTTTCTCAGGCTCTATTCCCAATACTTTTGCTACCTCTTCGGGGGCTGGTTCACGACCCAATTCCTGCATTAATTTTCTGGAAGTTCTTAAAAATCTATTAATATTTTCAACCATATGTACGGGAATTCTAATTGTCCTTGCCTGATCTGCAATTGCCCGGGTTATGGATTGACGTATCCACCAGGTTGCATAGGTTGAAAATTTATAACCCCTTCTCCAGTCATATTTTTCAACAGCCCTGATTAATCCCTGATTTCCTTCCTGAATTAAATCCAAAAGCGTTAAGCCCCGTCCGACATATTTCTTGGCAATCGAGACTACCAAGCGTAAATTAGAAGTAGTGAGTACTTTTTTTGCTGTTTTATCCCCTTTTTCTACTCTTTTTGCCAGAGAAATTTCCTGCTCAAACTTAAGAAGGGGAATTCTGCCTATTTCCTTAAGATACATCCTTACTGGATCTGAAACTGTACCCTCCGTAAGAACTGTCAAAGCCTCAAGTTCTTTTTCCAGAGCCTCCATTGGCTTATTCTCTCCATCCTGATCTTTTACAACTGATTCGAAAACATCGATATTGGATTCCAAAAGTTTATTGTATAAATGATCAAGCTCAATCAAATGTTCCTCCGGTTTTGGAAAAATAGCTAAAATCTCATCTTGAGTGATATATCCTCTTTTTTTTGCCGATAAAACAATCTCTGAAAGTATATCGGGCGCCTTATCTTTTCTTTTCATAGTTTTTTAGAAGCAACTTTCCCACAAAAACTAATACTCCTCAAGGGGTGCTGAATATATTTTACCACACTTTATGATTTTCCCAAAAGACCAATCGCTAAAGCTAATTCCTTTTCCAAATCCGTTATTTTTTTAAGATCCTCGCCCTTTTCGCCTTTCTTAAGATTGTCTGAAATTTCTTTTATTCTATTTTTCAGAAAAAGCGCTCTCAATTCTCTTGAAACTTTTTCCACTTCTCTCACATATTTATTTTCACTTTCAAATGAAGATAAGGGAAATAAATACGCGCTATCAAATGAGCTAACCAATTCTTTCGGAAGAAGATTCAAAAAATTTTTACTATTATACTTACTATTGTTTTTGAAAAAGCCAGAGAGATGATCCAGTATTTTCTGGTAAGAATCTTTCTCAAATTTATAATCTTTAAGAATTGAAAGGCATTTTTCTAAAAACATTTTCGGATTTTCTTGCTGAACAATAAGTGACATTAAATAATCCTCCAAAACTTCTATTCTTGATCTTTTTCCGCCAGCCGGCGGATTTTTTGTAACAAAAACGTTCTCCTTTACGACTTCCTTTTTTTCTATCTTCTCTATCTCTTTTGATAAAGCTTCCAAAGACACACCAAGTTCAAGGCTTAATTTCCTTAAATAATGTTCCTTTACTATCTCGTTTGAAATTTTGACAAAAATAGGCAATAACTCTTCGCTTATTTTTCTCTTGCCATATACCTTGTCTTTTTCAAAAGAGGAAAATGTTTTTGAAAAAATATAATCATAAACCGGAATATTTCTTTTCATAGCTTTTTTAAAAGCGGTTAAATCATTTTTAATTGCCTCATCCGTATCTTTTCCATTTTCAAAAATACAGGTTGTTATATTTATTCCTTTTTTCTCCAAAGAACTCAGACTTCTTTTCGTAGCTTCATAACCGG
>MFPH01000053.1 GCA_001782645.1 Candidatus Levybacteria bacterium RIFCSPLOWO2_12_FULL_37_14
ATTCTGGGTTGCAATAATTAATTTATAGAATTTGTGCTTGACAGGGTGAGCACATTTATGTACACTTATAACATATGACGCAAGTGATTCCAGTTACACAAGCAAGGCGGGATCTTTTAAAACTCGTTGATCAAGTTAACGAGGATTATTCTCGAGTAGATTTAACAAAAAAAGGCAAAGTTAAGGCAACCCTTGTATCTCCGGAATATCTTGATTCTCTGGAGGAAACAATTTATACTTTGGAACACTCTATGGATGATATTCGTAGGGCAGAAAAAGAAATTGCAAAAGGCAATTATGTAACCTTAGAGGAGATAAAAAAGGATTTTAAAAAACGTCGTTTAAAAGATGCCCGCTAAATATTTATCTACCGATAAATCTGTACAGAAACAATTAAAAAAGCTTCCGCTTCATATCAACGAGAAGGTTATTAAAGTGCTCAGCGTAATTCAGGAAAATCCTCTTTCTGGAGTAAGATTGCATGGCGACCTCAAAAATTATTATAAATTTAGAGTTGGCGACTACAGAATAATATATAAGTTTGATAAAACATTGAGCATAGTCGAGATTCTAAAAGTTGAACACAGGCAAGGAGTTTATAGATAAAAATTTTTAATAAGCCTGACTCCTGATTTTATCCAGGCACCTTTTAATAGTCCCAATGCTTGTTGTATAGATTAGTAGCATTTGTTTTTCCGTGGAGTTGAATATGCTATAGAATAAAGGTGCTGGATTTATGTTGATTCTGGGCGGTAAAATTGATACAATTATTCTGTGCCCGCTTTTGTTAAAACTTCGGCGGGCGAAAGGGGTGAATTATATTTATGGGTGGTGGTTTTGGAGGGTTTTATAAAGGAGAAAAAAAGAAAAAGAAAAAAGATTCGAAAAACATCTCTTCTTCGTTTGTAGGCATGAGTGCTCCTACTTTTACTATGCCTAGATTAATTGAAAAGAAGAAACCCGTCTGATTTCAGCATTCGCCTTATGCTCTATTCGTAGCGCGGCTCATGCTTCAATTCAAGGCGGGCAAGGAAAGCAGGATTTTTATCCTATGAAGCAAAAAAAGTCTGCCCAAAGCAATACGAAAATTGCGATTGTCTTTTTTGCATTCTTAGCTTTTATCGTTGGAATTTCTATAATTTTTAAGTTGATTACTGTCGTAAGAGCGGGACAATTCGATAGCTCCAAAAGATTTACTTTAACAATAACTAACGGAAAAAATATCGAGGCAATATCCTTATCACCTGATTCGAAAGAAATTTCGGTTTTTAAATTAAATGACAGTGTTAAGTTTGCGGAAGTCGGACGATTTCTGGAGATTCCCATAGACGGCTTTATCGTCCAAAATTCCCTGGATTTAAATCAGAAAGTAGATTCGTTATTTGTCAAGACAATTCTTAATTACAATAAGCTCAAAACCAATCTCACGATTATAGATCTATTAAAATTGACAATGCTCGCAAGAACCATTCCGGAAAGCTCTGTTAACGTGAAAATGGTGGGGGACGTAAACGGATTGGAACTAGATAAGGTTGTAGGCCGATTGGCAAGCGATACATCTATAGAAAAAGATCATCAAACAATACGGATTATCAACGGAACGGAGGTAATTGGGCTTGGGAATAGGCTGGCCAGATTAATAACTAATATGGGCGGAGATGTTATAATTGTTGCGACATCGGATAGCTTGATAAAAAAGTCCTCAATATTATATATTGATAAAAAAACTTATACAGTAGAAAGATTACAAAAGGTGCTTGGATACGAAGTTGCGAAAGAAGAGAATAATGCGATATCGGACATAACTATAGTGATAGGGGAGGATAAACTTAATTCTCTCCCTTTTTAATTTTTAATATATGAATATTTGGTTGGTAATTATTGTAATAGCGATTATATCCATAGCTTTTTCCATAATTGCTCTTGCCGATCTGGAAAATAAATCCCACATTTACAAGACTCAAAAAAAACTATTCAAGGGGAGAGTTATATTTCAGGATTCTTCTTCCGGGAAAGAAACGCGATCATCATCTTCTTCTCCGAGGTCTTTATAGTTTTTTATTTTTGTTCTTGTTTTTGATAAACCCAAATCTTGATCGGCAGTCTGCGGGAAAGAAGGCTGATTCTTGTATTTGGATACTCTTTTAGTTTCTTTTACGAAGACACAAACATTATGTTCGGTTGCAGATTTTATACAGGCCGTATACGTGTTCCCGCCTTTTATTAGTTTGGTTAGTCTTTTTCCTACATCATCAGGCAATACTCCCAAATATTGTTCATTTTGGTCTTGAACAAATATTTTCGATCTCTTGATGATGATTACAACGGGTTGGCCTGTTGTTAAGAGGGAAATAATTTTTGGCTGGGCTGTGTTCACGAGGGAAATAATTTTTGTTTTTCCCGTTTCCTCAAGAAAAGTGTTGCTAACGCCCCTAACAGAAGATAAGCTTTTTGCGATTTGTCTAGGTCCCAGTTCTGTCAGTTTTCTTATGTTCCTTATTGCAATTTGATTTAGAATATCTATTTTCAATACTTTCCTATATGTAGATTTAGCATCTTGTATTCTTCCTAAAATTGTAAATGCGTATGCTAAGCGATTAAGAGCGTCGATATCCTTAGGGTTTTCATTTATGAGGGCTCTGTTTAAAGAAGCCGCATTTTTCCAGTCGCCTAAGAGCATTGCCTGAATAGCCTTGTCTTTTTGTAGTGTCATTTGCGGAAATTATTACGGATTGTTGTGAAAGATGATACAAGGTTTTGTTGCAAAAGTCAATGGATAAACAGTATAATAAGCAGATAGTAAATGGTGAATAGTTCATAGTTCATTGTAAAACGATCTACTATCTACTATCAACCATCAACTATCAACTGCTATGTCTGGACATTCAAAGTGGGCTACAATAAAAAGAGCAAAAGGCGCAGCTGATCTCAAAAGAGGACTGACTTTTACCAAGATTTCCAATGCAATTACAGTTGCGGTTAAAGCCAGTGGGGGAATAGCAGATCCCAATAGTAATTTTAAACTTCGTCTCGCCGTAGATGCAGCCAGAGCAGCAAATATGCCCAAAGAAAACATTGAGCGGGCAATTCAAAAGGCAATTGGGGAAGATACAGGAGAAGTTTCGGAGGTAATTTATGAAGGCTTTGCTCCGGAAGGAGTTAGTGTAATTATAGAGGCTGCTACTGACAATACAATGAGAACCACAAGCGAGATAAAAAGCATATTTAATAAAGATGGTGGAAATTTTGGCCAACCCGGATCTGTTGCATATCAATTTGAACAAAAAGGCAGAATAATTATAAATAAAAACGGAAAAACTATAGATGAATTGTTCGAAATTGCGCTTCAGAGCGGGGCAGAGGATATAGAAGATATTCAGGATAAGGCGATTATTCAGACATCTTACGCCGATTTATCTTCCGTTCGGGAGCGCCTTATGGAAAAAGGTATGGTGTTGGAGGCAATTGAGACTATTCGAAAGCCTCTAATTCCAATAGTCATTTCGGATCCGGCAAGGCTGGAAAGAGTTGTCAATTTTTTGGATAAAATAGGGGCTTTAGATGATGTTCAAAAAGTTTACTCAAATTTGGCTTAGAAGATTTTCAAAAAAGATTAATTTTCTTTTTAATATCCCGAAAAGACAGAAGTTTATAGTTACGGTAGTTATTTTGTCTTTAATTCTTTTTTTCTCGGAACAACTATTTGGTCGTGGGGGAATATATATAGCTCTTTTGTTATCTTTTCTTACAGATCTTTTTGTCTTTTGGGCTATAAGGAAAGATCTTGAGGATAATTTTTCGCCTCAGGTTTTTATTTTACCGTTATTTTATACCTTGGCGTGTGCCTTATTTTATTTTTTGGTTCCGGCCAGATTCATGACCCGTATAGGAATGACGTCGCTGTATGCTCTTGGACTTTATTCACTTCTCCTTTCTGAAAATATTTTCATTGTTTCCTCGATTAGGACCATTGCTCTTCTGTCATCTGCCCGTACCGTTTCATTCATTGTAACCTTACTCTCTTATTTTTTTATGGCAAATGTTGTTTTCGCTTTGCATCTGAATATTTTTGTAACATTATTTTTTGTTTTTACTTTTTCTTTCGCCCTAGTTTTGCACTCCATATGGACTCACACTTTGGAAAAAGATTTTCGCTTGAATATTGAATGGGTCTTGCTGATTGTGGTCTGTATTGTTGAAATTGCACTTATATTATGGTTTTGGTCAACAACGCCAACGATAATAGGATTGTTTCTAACAGGCCTTTTTTACATTTTGGTAGGTATTTCTCAAATATGGCTAGACAAAAGACTTTTTAAGGGTGTTATGTGGGAATATATTTGGGTTGCAGTAATTGTTTTTCTGGTTTTTATAACATTTAGCGCCAGATCGTAGAAAATAAATTCGGCAGAAAGTGGGGAAGAGGGAAGTCCTTCGACTCGCTTCACTCACTCAGGATGATATAGTTTGATATACGAGCCTATAATATTATAGGACTTAATTTTGATTCTGCTTTGCAGAATGTGGATAACTTTTCACGGAATTATGCGGGAATTTTCACACCGTACAAAGCTTACTTCCTCTCGAGGTCTACGTCCTCGCATCGGAAGGGCGCTTATACGGTGCAGGCACCGCGCACTATTTCATTGTTTTTTCTTTCATTGAAGAACCTTATTCTCTTCTTCCTTTATTCTTCATCATTTATCACTAACGTTCTAGCCTTGAAATTAAATGTTTGGGTTGATAGATCAACCTAACTCGAAAAAAATACGAACATGCCAACATACGTGTTTTTGAGGCTAAAATCGTGAGTTTAGAAGGTTTTAGCAATCTAAATTACGATACACCCGACCCGGGGTGGAGGGGCGCGCTGCTAGTAATTATTAATGATAAATGATTAATGATTAAGGATGACGACTTGATAAATCTTTAAGCGTCGATCGGAGAAGTAGATGTCTTATTCTCCAAGCAATATTATCTGTGAATATCAAGAGAATAATCCGCGAAGATCAAAATAAAAAACTTAAGCAGCCGGAGAGGAGAAAGTGATTATGTCGTACAATATAACTTTTGCGACACCACCCAAGCTCAAGTTCGCGGAGAAGTGGCTAAAATCGGTTCATAGTTGATGGTTAATAGTTGATAGTTTTGAAAATGAGACTTCTCTTTTGGCAATTATTCTCCCTAATTTCCCGGGTCCGGATTTTGATACACTTCCCTACTATGGGACTAATATATTATATTTTCACGAGGCCAAATCGAGGCTAAATATGTTAATTTTCGTCTATTCCCCTGAGTTCTATTGCAGGGACAGTACTGGACTATTAGTTAAAACCAAGTCGTTTAAGAGCGGATTCGCTTGGAGCTCCACGGACCTTCCCGAGGTGGCATTTGATTAACCTTAAATCCTAAATTATTCATGTGCTGCTTGAACGCACTGACATTATTTTCGTCGAGATACCTAAATGTTGATTTAGCTCTCTCTGTAAAATTACCACCGTGCACTAGTAAGCTAGATCTTTCCTTGGGATCTTTTGGTTCAACCAGCTCGATGTAGTTACGAATTATCCATAGGGAATATCTTTCAACGTGACCAGCCCAATTGTATGGATCTAATTTGCTTAAATCTTCTTCGGTTAGTTTGAGTCGTAGCATGAACGTTTTCCTTACAATAAATATAGCAAATTCTATCTCATCGGATGGAATTCCGTTTTCTCTATCCATAGTTGTGGAATTTTAGCATATTCTGGTATTTTAGACAATTCCGCGCTTAATTAAAGTTTAATATCCGACACTTCTAGTACAATATGGAAGTGAATCAATTAACTAAAATTACATTAGCCTGGGAACTCTTTGAGCAA
>MFPH01000054.1 GCA_001782645.1 Candidatus Levybacteria bacterium RIFCSPLOWO2_12_FULL_37_14
CGCCGAAGTTCCGAAGGAACGTAGGCGGGATTAGTTGATCGGTTCAACAGCTGCTTTCCAAGCAGCAAAGAGGGGTTCGACTCCCCTATCCCGCTCAAAATTAGATAATTTAAAATGCAATTAAGTCCTCTTTCATTTACTTAGCTTCATTTTTGTAGTAAAATACCAAGACTTTCAAATCTATGACTATTGAACAAGGACCTACAGAGCATGAAGCTTCAAAACAAAGTGAGCGTCTTTTACCCGGACATAAACTTCTTTTGGCTGGACCGGGAAATCTATTGCCATTTAGTTTAGCAAAAGAGAAATCACTATTTAGAGAGGAGATCATATTTGATGAGCATTTAATGCAGTCAATATTTATGGAATGGTACTCGATTTATAATTTATTTATAAATTTAGTGAACAAGGATAATATTATTGTCTCCAAAACGGATACTACGATTGGAAAAAGCAATGAGGATTCCTCTATAAATTGGGAATCAATAGATTTACCTGAAGAATTAAGTTTTGATGCAATAAAGATACCATTTTTATCACAAGCTTCTTCATGTTGGCCCAGGGACGCATATACATTGCTTGATGGTGAAGTTCTTGCAAATTTATTTGCTTGGGGCGCACCGCCCGAAGGAATAAAACTTTCGGGACTAGGAGAGCAAGGTAAAGTTCTTGTTAAGAATAAATCTATTTTAGTTACGCCTGATGTGTGGAGAAAATCTAAAGATGAGATATTGGGATTGACACGGAATGGATTCAAAGTTGGGTGTTTGCCGTGCGTAGATACGTCTAAACAAAGTTATAAATTTACGGAGCTGCACATAGACGGACACAGTGCTTTGATTGAAGATAAAAATGGTACTTTGGTTTTGCTGGTGACGGATTCATATTCACATCAAGGGCATGATACTAGAAAGTTTATAAGACAAGCAGCGGAAACAGCGGAAGCGAGAATGGTGGAAGTTGATGACAGAAAACTTCCTCCGCTCGCTCTAAATTTAATTCAGTTTGAAGATAGATCAATAGCGTTTACGAATTCAGAAGCTCGAGATTTAGAAGTTACGTTATCAGAGCTTGTTGGAAGCGATAAAATTTTTACAACTGAA
The DNA here is from genome assembly GCA_001782645.1 of Candidatus Levybacteria bacterium RIFCSPLOWO2_12_FULL_37_14. Taxonomy (GTDB): domain Bacteria; phylum Patescibacteriota; class Microgenomatia; order Levybacterales; family UBA12049; genus GWB1-37-8. Next base: position 1,104 of record MFPH01000054.1, read on the forward strand.
ATACCCCTCATTGAGCTACCGAAACATGCTCTTGGAGGAATGAGATGTCTAACAAATATCCTCCCTCCTGCTCTGAATAATTTGTTGACAAAGCAAGATTGGCCAAGAGACAAACGAATGCCGGTTGATAAAGCTAATTGGAGGGTTTAAAGCTTTTTGTAAGAATAAAAACCAAGGCTATAAGTGGAACTGCGAGTAAAGCTCCGAGAATTCCCAAAAATTTACTTCCGATTAGAACTCCGATAATAACTATAATGGGATTTAGTCCGACAGCTTTCTGCATGATTTTCGGAACAAGGATATGATTTTCAAGCGCTTGAAGCAAGATGTAGAAAATTACAACCGATACGGCAAGTCCGGGGGAAATAGTTAAGGCAACAATAACAGCCGGAACAGCTGAAATGATGGGTCCGATGGTCGGAACAATTTCCAAAATTCCCGCCAGTAGACCAAGAGGAAGAGCAAAGGGCAGACCTAGAAAAGTAAGTCCAATCCATGTGCAGAAACCAATCGTAAAAGAAAGAACCAGTTGCCCCTGTAGCCACCATCCGATTTTGTTCTCAATTTGGACCATTGTTTTTAGAGCCTGATCCTGATATTTTTTCGGCCAGAGCGCTATAAGTTGTTTTTTCAGCGTTTCTCTTTGCAGCATTAGGTAAAAACTGATAACAAGTACGGTTAATGTGGAGAAAAAGCCGCTGAATATTTTACCGGTAACGCTTAAGGCATTTTTACCAAGAGCATTGATATCTGACTCAAAAACATTTTTAATACTGGATGCATCAATGCTGATATTGAAAGTTTTTGCTACCTGATCGATGTATTTTGGAAAGTTACTAAAAAGAAGCTCTATTTGAGATATGAAGAAAGGAATTAACGGAAAAATTAACAATACCAATATAGCTATGGTTATCGTGTAAGGAATTATTACGGATAAAATTCTTGGGATACGTTTTCGGATTAAAAAATCCGAAAAAGGAGATAGGGCCGCCATTATTATAAAGGAAATAAAAATAATAATTAGTATCCCGCTTAATTCAATTGCCAGCCAAAATAGCGCAATTACAATAAGCGCAGCCAGAAAATGGTTGTTTATTAAATATTTGACGACAGGATTGCTCATAATCTCCAATATTTAGTATATGTAAAGCAAATACTTATGTCAAAATAAATTGGGGTGGGCGACGGGAGTCGAACCCGCAACCGTCAGGTCCACAACCTGATGCTCTAGCCATTGAGCTACGCCCACCATTCTGCAGAGCAGAATTCTATTCTAGCTTATCATAATTCTCTAAAATTATTTTTCTTAATCTATATCCGAAACCAGATTTTAGAAACTGCTCTCTTTTATCTGCACACAACTTACAATAAAAATTTTCGAAATAAACCAAACGCCATGGGCGATTTGCTTTTGTATATTTTGAAAGCCCATCGTTATGCTCCTTTAGTCTAAATTCTATATCTTTTACCGTTAATCCTACATACGTCTTGCTTTTGTCACGCAAGCTCTTCAAAAAGTAAACTTTATACATTATGATTCAGATTAAAAGTAAAAGCACAAAGAAATCTGCTTTGCAGATGTGCGCCCAGAGGGAATCGAACCCCCAACCATTTCGTTAGAACCGAAGTGCTCTATCCGTTGAGCTATGGGCGCCTATGAGTGTATTTTACAGTATTAAAGCATATATTGTAAATAAATGAGAAATTACTTGGTAAGTTTGAGGGTGGTTAGCATTTGATTAAAAAGATTTAAATAGGCGTCTTTGGCATTGAAAATAAGCGTATTGGATCCAAAAGGAACAATAACATTGGTAGCTTTGTAACCATTGGAGTCTTTGCTGTCTTTTTTCGTAGCACTAACTGATGCAGCCGTAATAGCTGTTCCGGCTTGCGGATCCAAAGCTAAAGCTTCCAGATAAGTTCTCGTGCCGTACGAGAGAGTTATAGATAAAGTTCCCGCTTTAGTTGCTGTGGGATTAAATACAATATATTCTAAGATTTTCGGATCCGTTTGGGTAATTGTCTTAGCTGTCCAATTGGTGGGATATTTAACAGAATAAGAATATTTGGAGCTAGTGAAAGCACTCCAAGTTGCTGTTGGGTTAACGGGAATAATAATAGTTGGAGTTGGTGTTAATGTTGATGTAGACGGGGCATCGGTAATTACTGTTTGCGGTGAAGATATTGGGGTGGGAATTGGGGGAATATTTTCGGAAGCAAGCTTACTTGAAGGAGGATGGCTATCTACTGCCAATAAATATGTTGTCATGCCAACAGAAGATGTGAAGAAAAATGCGAACAAGATGGCCCAAAATTTATTTATTGATAAGAATAATTTTAGTTTTGAGAAAGTATTTTTTTGAGCAGGTTCCATTGATTAAATCATCACACAGATAAATAATATTTGTCAATGTGATTAGGGCTGGAAAAATTTTCGGTTTTTCAATCTTTCCGGAAGAAAAGATACATCTGTTTTGGGACCGACGTATTTGTTGCTCCAAATGTAATCTTTGGCGTAACCAAGATTTTTCATAAGTTTTGTCGGAGCGTTTCTCAAATGAAGAGGAATCGGCTCATTGGGAAATTCATAAACCGCTTCTTTAGCTCTTCCTAAGGCATTTGCAACAGCGCGGGATTTCTTGGCAGTTGCCAGATACAGCGTTGCATGAGCTAAGGTAAGTTGCGCTTCCGGCATACCGATTTTATGCACTGCTTCAAAGGCTGCATTTGCCTGAATTAGCGCTCCCCTGTCTGCTAAGCCGATATCTTCGGATGCCAGGATTATCATTCTCCTGGCGATAAACTTTGGATCCTCTCCGTTCTCCAGCATTCTTGCCAAATAATACAAAGCGGCATCAGGGTCGGACCCTCGCACGGACTTAATATAAGCGCTAACAATATTGTAATGCTCGTCGGCTTTCTTATCATATAGGCCAGCGGATCTTGTTTGAAAAACTTCCTTAATTATTTCATTAGCAATTTCTTTATTATTAAAATTTGTTACTGCAATCTCCAAAGCATTCAGCATGATTCTGGCATCCTGTCCGCACAGTCTAATTAATAATTCTTTTGCATCTTTCGTGACCGTTTTTTTATATTTTCCAAGTCCTCTTTTTTTGTCTTTCAAAGCGATATTCAAAATTTTTTCAAGATTTTTTTCATCTAAACCTTTCAGAACGAAAATTCTGCATCTGGATAAAAGAGGATTGATTATTTCAAAGGAAGGATTTTCCGTAGTTGCTCCAATTAAAGTTATTAGGCTTGATTCAACATGGGGCAGAAGTCCGTCCTGCTGGGCTTTATTCCAGCGATGAATCTCGTCAAGAAACAAAATTGTCTTTTTGTTATTTTCTTGATTATCTTTTGCGATACTTATAATTTTTCTTAGGTCATCTTTTCCTGTCTGAACGGCAGAAAGAGCATGAAAGTCAGAATCGGTAGTTTTGGCAATAATGTAGGCAAGAGTTGTTTTTCCCGACCCCGGAGGTCCCCACAAAATCATTGAGAAAAGAGTTTTGCTTTGGATCATCCGATTTAGAATTTTGCCTGGTCCGACTAAATGTTCCTGTCCGAAAAATTCTTCCAAATTCTGAGGCCTAAGCTTATATGCTAAATTCATAAACTTTTCAAAAACTCCAAAGTTCCTTTTTCAAATTTGTTTTTTGTGATTTTTACCGGAAATTCCCTATTGATATTCATATTATTTTCCCCTACATGAACATGCATTATTGGAAATCCCTGAATGTGCAATTCTTCTGCCATTTTAAAGTCAGCTTTCTGGTCTCCAATAGTTATAAATTTTTGAATTTTTATTTTTCTTTCTTTTAGAATGTCAAGAATTCTTTTTAATCCAAGATGTTTACCAACGCCTCTCGTGTCGACATCTATAGCGATTGGGTTAGGCGTTAAAAAAAGCTTGTCGGTTAGGTGATATTTTTTAATAAGTAAATTCACTTCAGGGATTAAGGATTTTTGATCTTTTTTATATTTTTCAATGTCATACCCATCGTTCATCTCAACCGTAATAGCTGTTTTTTTACCTTCATCAAGAAACATAGATTCAGAATATTTGGAGACAGCGAGTTTCCCAATCTCTTCTTTAAGATTTAGTGAAACAGATAAAGACTTATTTATATGCTGTTGAGGATTTCCATTCTCATCAAAAGTTAGCCATGAGCCGCCTTTTTCGCCAACGATAATAAGATTTTTTATGAATGGTTTAATTTTGGAATCAGTTATAAGAGTCTTTACGCCTCTTTTGATTATCCAATCTAGAGATCTACCTGTATTAAGGGCAATCGGATTGCCATTCTTAAGCTCTTCAGCTATATATTTTAATATTGTTGGATTTGATGTTTTTTCTTTTAAATCAGATATGACACCATCAATATCAAAAATTAGCATTTGGTCAACAGTTTTCATAACTGGGGTTATTATACTCTTGCGGCGCGGACGCGATCAAGTTTGGAAAGAAATTTTTTGCGAAGCCTTAAGCTTTTTGGAGTGACTTCCAACAGTTCGTCATCTTCCAGGAAATCTAAATATTGTTCGAGACTCATTTTTAGCGCAGGGGTTAAAGCAATTGCGATGTCTGAATTTGCAGCTCGCATATTGGTTAAGTGTTTTCCTTTGGCTACGTTTATCTCAATGTCATCGACTCTCGTATTGAGACCGATGATCATTCCTTCATAAACCGCTGTTCCCGGATCTACAAAAGTTATTCCTCTTCCCTGCGCATTTTCAAGGCCGAAAGTTAATGCTACCCCCGGTTCCGATGCAATTAAAACTCCATTTCTAATTTTCGGAAGAAGGGGCGTGAGAGGTTCGTATTTATCAAACATAGTATTTATTACGGCTGTTCCCTTAGTATTGGTAAGTAAAATATTTCGCAGTCCCAAAAGATTTTTGGAGGGAATTTTATATTCAAAGCGGGTAGAGCCTTTTCCGTCAGCATTCATATTGGTCATTTGACCCCTTCTTTCTCCTAACTCTCTTGAGACAACTCCTTGGAATTCATCGGGAACGTCGATTATTAAATCTTCAACCGGTTCCATTTCTACTCCGTCCACTATTTTCGTAATTACTTCCGGTTTTTCAACCTGAAATTCGTAACCTTCACGCCTTATGGTTTCGATCAGGACTGACAAGTGCAATTCTCCTCTGCCGGAAACCACAAATTTGTCCTCCATAACCGCTAATTTCATACTGATATTTGTTTCCAATTCTTTAACCAATCTTTCATAAACCTGACGGGAATTGGAAAACTTTCCCTCTTTTCCGGCAAATGGGCTGGTATTCGCAAAAAGAGCAATTTTGATTGTAGGCTCTTCAATAGAAATGCGAGGTAAAGCAACGGGATTGCTTGGGTCAGTAATGGTGTCTCCTATGGTTACATTGTCAATTCCCGTTATATCAACTATTTCCCCTGCTTCCACTTTCTCAACTTCGTCTTTTTTAAGTCCGCGATTAATAAAAATATTTTCTATCTTGGCCGGAATTTTTTCATTTTTCGCATTAATCAGTAGAACCGCTTGTCCTTTCTCCAAGCTGCCGGATCTTATTCTGCCAATTACATGTTTTCCCTTGTGTGTATCAAAATCCAATGAAGTTGCAATCATTTTGAAAGGGCCTTTTTCAACTGTTGGAGCCGGAATATAGTCTACAATTGTTTGCATAACCACATCCAAACTAGTGCTTTTTCGCACATCTTCCAATTTTACAGCAGCTTTTCCTTCACGGCCTATTGCGTACAAAACCGGAAAATTCAATTGATTCGAATCGGTTGCCAATTCCAAAAATAAATCATTTGTTTTCTCAAAGGAATCTCGTATGTCAGCCAGTTTTTTATCTATTTTATTTATAATTACAATTACTTTTAGTCCCATTCCAAGGGCTTTTTTAAGCACGAATTTTGTCTGAGGCATTGGCCCCTCTAAAGCATCAATAATTAATAATGCCCCATCCGCCATATTGAGAGTTCTTTCTACTTCTCCTGAAAAATCCGCATGCCCTGGAGTGTCAATAATATTTATTTTGTAATCCCCGTAATTTATGGCAGTATTTTTGGCAAGAATTGTAATCCCCCGCTCTCTTTCCAGGGGATTTGAGTCAAGAATGGTTGTTTGCTGCATTTCAGCTTCATTGGCGCGGAAGGCGTTAAACTGTTTAAGCATGAAATCTACAAGCGTAGTTTTACCATGGTCAACATGGGCAATAACAGCGATATTTCTGATGTTTTCTGCTTTCATATTTCGATAAACTCAATATGACCCTGAATTTATTGAAGGGTCATAAAAAAACCTTCCTTTGCCTCATCCTACGCTAAGCTCAGGATGATAAGAAAGCTTCGGAAGGGTAAATTAGACTACTAAATCTAATTATACCACAAACTCAGGCCGGCAGTTGTCTTTTTTTCGAGTCTCTGATAGGCTTAAGGAATGTTTTTATGAGAAAAAGACCTAGAAGAAAAAATAAAAACAATAAATCTTCAAAAAATATCCTCATATTGCTTATATTATTGGTATTGGTTTTATTTTCCTATTTTTTTATAAATAACACAAAAAAATCAGGAGAGAAGTTAATTTCAGTAAAATCTTTAGGCAGCATTATTTTGATCCCTCCTTCGTCTATCCCCACGCCAGCTTTGATTCCAACCCCTACTCCCATTCCTTTGGTTGGCTTTTGCCTGAATATTCCTGTTCTTTTGTATCATCATGTTCAACCGCAAGCGCAAGCTGTTGAGAAAGGACAAACTTCTTTAAGTGTAGATAATGGAGTTTTTGATCAGCAGATAGCATATCTAATCTCCAGCGGCTATACAACGATTACTGCAAAAACCCTAGTGGATGCGTTAAGAAATAAAACTCAGCTTCCGCCAAAGAGCATTTTGGTAACGCTAGATGATGGATACAAGGATAACTTTGATTATGCTTATCCGATTGTTCAAAAATACCGTATAAAAGTGAACTTGCTTATTCCAACAGGGCTTCTTGGCGGATCAAATTACATGTCGTGGGATCAGTTAAGGGAAATGAAAAATAGCGGATTGATTTATCTGATAGACCATAGTTGGTCCCATTATTCGGTGAATTATGGATCTGCAGATAAGATAAAGTACGAAATAAATACTGCCAGACAGCAGCTCCAAGATAATACAGGTCAGACAGTTGATATTTTCGGCTATCCTTATGGAGAATTTAATGATCTGGACGTTTCCATTCTTCAGCAAGAGGGTTTTGTGGGTGCTTTTTCGACTATTCCCGGTCATTGGCAATGCGATTCATTCATAATGGCCCTGCACCGCACCCGCATCGGCAACGCTCCCCTGTCATATTACGGATTGTAACCATTATGATTACGGTTATTGACATCCGCAATTCGTTTATGTAGTATAAGGGTCATTATGGGCGAGTTATTGAAAGAAGTACCGCAAGAAGTAATTGTAGGACGAATGCCAAAACCCCAGTATTTAAATATTCCAAGCCCGTTTGAATCAGGAAGTAGGCCAATTGGAGTTGTTGCCGGATCCCCAATAGACGGCAAAGAAAAACCATTTATTTGGATAAATAGAAATTTTTGTCCGTCAAGCTCATTAGACAGCGAGGGTCGTAGAGACGAAATCGCAAGACGCGTGACGGGATTAATTCTGAGTAATGATGTCGAAATTGTGGTTGGACCGGCAATAAATTTTGAGAAATGTGACGAAAAAACGGGAAAAATTGCGATACAGCGCAAATTTCGGGGGAATCATGTTTACGGATATTATATTGAATCGTCTAGGAGGCCAGGCTTTAATTTCACTAGTGCAGACATAGGAGAAGGGGATCTGAGATACCGACTTATCCGTGAGGGTAAGCCAAAACTTTTTGGCGAGACACTTAAAAATGTCAAATCTAATCTTCCCAACCTCAAATAAGCTTTTAGAAGAATAATTGCATCTGTTTGATTCTTTTCATTCTACTTTTGTTCTATTGTTTTTCGTATTTTATTCTATTATTCTAGGGTTATGGATAGAATAATACTTCATATAGACTTTGATTCATTTTTTGCCAGTGTTGAACAACAGCTAAATCCCCTATTACGCGGAAAACCAATGGGAGTGACTGCCGCAAATGGCAGGACTTGTATTATCGCCTCAAGTCGGGAGGCAAAAAAAATGGGAATTAAAACAGGTGCTCGTACATATGAAGCATTGAGAATTTGTCCCAAGCTCAGCTTGGTTTCAGCCGACTTTGTTAAATATCTTGAAATCTCTAAAAAGTTTTTAAGAATTTGCCAGAATTTTTCCCCTGAAGTTGAGCTTTTTTCAATTGACGAAGTTTTTGTGGACATTACCTTAACAAATCACCTATTCGGTGGGTCATATGAAATGATAAAAATGATAAAAAAGGAAATAAGAGAAAAAATCGGAGAATATATTACCGTTTCAGTTGGAATTTCTCATAATAAATTATTGGCCAAATTGGCATCGGGTATAAATAAACCGGACGGAATGTTTGAGATTACCAAAAATAATTTAGAAGGAGTATATTCTAAATCAAAATTAACCGATGTTTGCGGAATTGGGGAAAGAATAAAATTAAGATTAAATAAAATTGGTATTTATACTCTTTTGCAATTACGAGACGCAAGTTTGCCGTTATTAATTTCAGAATTTGGCTCTGCAGAGGCAGAGTTTTTGCATTTGGTAGGGCTTGGGATAAGTTCGGATTCGCTTAATTCTTTCACAAAAAGTCCCGATGTCAAATCGGTAGGACGGAACTATTGTCTGCCTAAAAATGAATATGATAAAAAAATTGTTCTGCAGAATATCTATGAATTGTGTGAAGAAGTTTGCATCAAGTTAAGGCGCCTAAATAAAAAAGCCAGAACTGCCGGATTTTATTTTGGCGGAAATATAAATTTACATCGAAGAAAAACATTCGACAAGTATTTTGATACGGGCAAGGAGATGTTTGATTTATTAACGAATTTATTTGATATCAATAATTTTAAATATGTAAGACAGATTAGAATTGTAGCATCTAGTCTGGAAGATGTGCTTAATACTCCCCTATCCCTCTTTGATTCTCCGAGAAAAAATAAATTAACATTGACAATAGATAGAATTAATGAGAAATTTGGCGATCACACAATTCGAAATGGGTTTTTATTATATTCAGACAAGCTAACCACAGTTCCCAATGGGTATACCGCTCGTCTTCCATGAAGACTCGGGTACGCACGCTATTTAAATTTGAATTATGGAGTGCAGTATGGCTGACAAATACGATGGAACAAAATTAGCAACTGAATCTGTTTAAATTTTTTATCGTGGAATTGCTGATACTACTTCTGCAAGTGTTCCATAACGAGCTTGTTTGGCCACAAAGATATCGCCAAAGTTAGCTATTTCCTTTTTTGATGATGAATGAGCAACAATCTTAATGCCGGATTTTTCTCTAATTAATCTTGCAATTTCTTTTCCGTCTCCGCAATCTTCTCTATGAAAATTTAAGTTGCCATCCAATATGATAACAGATGCATTGTATCTGTCTATTTCAGAAACAAGGTTAATGCCCTCTTCGTAGCTGCTAGCATATCCAGCAATTACGTGTCCTGCGCTTGTCATTTCGTTAAAAATATCCTGCGCATCCCTACGATTATCATCAATTAAAATAAATCTTTCGTTAAATCCCATATTCGAAGAATTATATTCGTAGGGCAAGGGCATTGTCAAGCCGTTAGAACGCCTACCCATATACAAATTGACATTCGGAGAGAACGGATGCTTTTTTATCTTTTGGTAGTCCTAAGATATCCAGCGATGATGGATTGACACAAACATCTTTTGCCAATACCACATGATTTTCTGCGAGCGTTTGTTTTTGATTTTGCGTCAGACTTGTGAGAGTTGTAATTGGGTAGAGTTTATGTTTTTCAATTAAATCTCTAAAGCTTCCCTTTTCCGGATAGTCCCAACTGATAACTTTCATATTACTGCATAGGGCATAGTTCAAAGCATCCATGGTAATTTTGGTATTGGTTACCAACCAGACTTCTGATAGATTATTTTGTTCTTTAATGTCATCAAATCTTGCTTTCGTATACAAAGAAACATGGATTTGGGATTTTGTTCCCGACTGATTATGAAACTTGCATTCGATCATTGACTTTGTGCTGTCTTTTTCCGCAACGATATCTATTTCGTGAGTTATACATTTGCCTTTTAAAATTTGACGGACGGAAGTCGCGTATCCTTCCATTTTCAAAATTTCCGAAATATAATCTTCAAATGGGTAACCCGTTGGGCCAAGATCCATAATCGCCTGCTTCAGTCCGTATCTGGATTTGCTAAAAGGATGGGAAGAATTGCTTAGGAATTCGATAATATGTTTATAAATTTCGCTGGTTGGAATCTGTTTGTACAACTTGGACTTTACGTGAATTACAACATTTTCGATCAGTTCTTTTGGTATGCCTGCTCTTTGGATGGATAAACGCAATTTATTTTCGTCAAACAATTCTTTCTGTCCGGATGCTTTTAAGACATTGAGCATATACCTATACTATAACAAAATTCCCTGCTTTTTAAATACTACAAAATGATCCTTCTCAAAAACCTTAACATAATTTTTATCAGATTTTAAGTCATTAGTCATTTTTATTTGAGCATCCGGCGATGGCTGGGCAGACCTATCATTCAGCAGGAATAAAATAACGTCAGCCTTATCAATTCCAGCGGGAATTGTATAAACGATTTTTCTATGTGAAAGATGGGCGCCTAAATTGTTGGTGGCAGCAACAGAATATTTTTCCGGAATTTGAGAAAGAATTGGTTCAACAGTTTTCTTGTTTGAGTAAGGCTTGACAAACATATCGATATTGGGATTCTTTGCTCCCGGAAGCGGTCCAAAAGAATATGCCGAAAACAGACTGAAAAATAAGAGATAGATGATTATATAATGTTGAGGAATTTTCGGAAACCATTGGGTAATTTTCTTTGTTGCAAAAATTGAAGAGATAAATATGAATGGGGTAATGTTTGCGGTGTATTGATAATAAATCTGGCGAAGATGAGAGTTGTTGCTTAGCAGATTTATAAGTACATCCGGAACAGCAAATATAAGAGATATCGGAGACAGAAAAGACAAGAATCCTATCGGAATAAAAAGCTGTTTCAGATATTCTAAACGGCTGGTTTCAAAAAAGGTAAATAGTATTTTTTGAGGAGAAAATATTACATTAGATATGACTTGAGTTGGCGAGTTTCCAAATTCCGTAAAATAAGTTAGAGCGAAATGCTGTCCTCCCAAATTTTGAGGAATGACATAGGATATTAGATAGAAGAAAATTGTCAGGGAAAAAAATGTTATTCCACTTCCCAATAATCTTACATGTTTTGATCTTTGAAATAATAAAGGGAAACCAAAGAAAGAAGTGATAATCCAGACTTGCTCTTTAGTAATGCCTGACAAGATTAGGAAAAAAACTAGCAGGAGGTATTTTTTTTTGATTAAGTAATAAAAAGACGCTAATAGCATGGTAGTTGCCAAGGTGACTGCGTGAAAATCGTATAAATTAGTAAATTGGACAAGGGGATTTATCAAGAATAAAAATCCAAAAATTAAGGAAAAATTTTTATTTTTAAGAATTTCCTTGGCAATTAGAAAAACAAAAACAGCTCCCAGCCCCAAAACAACAGCTTGAATTAATAATAAAGTTTTTGGGTTTGACCACAGAAGATAGAACGGAGACAGCAGAATAAGCATAAAGTCTGCATGAAAAGACAATCTTGAAATTATTACCCCATCATCATTGGATGTTTGGAAAATCCTGCCGTTAATTGTATTCCAGACCGTCTGATCCATGTTCCCCAGGTCATAGCGGCCGGCATAAAAATTATCGTACCGTAGGAAGCTGGCAATCGTAAAATAACCAATGTAAATGCAAATTAAAATTCCGAGAATAATTTCATGTTTGTATTTTTTGAGGATTATTTTCATTAGTGCGTCCTGCAGGAGTTGAACCCGCAACCTAGTGGTCCGAAGCCACTCGCTCTATCCAGTTGAGCTAAGGACGCAACGTAAGAATTTGTTCCGCAAACTAATCACGTAAACAGCGTGAGTCACGACGCTGCACGTGACTTTTACGCTGCGCTGCTGGCCAAGTCTGACTTGGCCGCATTAATAAATTATATCATTTTACGCCGAGTTTTTTTAGTTCCGGCACGAGAGAATTAATCGGCAGGCCAACTGCATTATCGAAATCTCCTTCTATTTTTTCAATAAATTTTTGAGCTTTCCCTTGAATTGCATATGCGCCTGCTTTGTCGAATGGTTCATTGGTTTTAATATAAGAATCTATTTCCTGATTGCTTATTTTTCTCATGTGAATTTTTGTTTTTTCAGATCTTGTGATTATTTTATTTCCATCGATTATCGTAAAACCTGTTATAACTGAATGAATTTTTCCGCTGAGAAATTCAAGCATTTTTTTAGCATCCTCTTTGTCTTTAGGTTTTCCAAGAATTTTCCCATTACACGTAACAAGTGTGTCTGCGGCAATTATTATTGATTTTTTATGATTTCTATAAACCTCTTTCGCTTTTTCCAAAGATAGCTTCTTAGCTATTCCATTGGGTTTTAATATGGGATCAAAATGTTCTTTAACTTTACTTTCAACAACTTTAAATTTAATTCCGGCTTTTTCCAGCAATGCTTTTCTGCGTGGAGATTTTGAAGCGAGAATAATAGTTTTCATGAAATTAATTATAGCATTAAGTTATTGCGAAAGAGAAAAAATATGTATACTATTAACATTAGATGGGATATAGAAAAATCAAAGAAAATAATAAAACTGTTTGGCATTATTTCAAGATTTATTTTCTGTCTCTTTTTTTAAGTCTATCTGTCTTCGCAGTTGGATCTTTTTTTAAGCCTCAATTCTCCTGTGCGAATTCCGCAACTTGTAAAAGCGATTTGGTGGTTAATGTGGATAATAATGCCGTTGGTGTTTTTCAAGGACGTAAAGTTAATCCTCCAAAAGTTGATCTAGCTATGGTCACAGCTGCAACTTCAGTGCTTGGAGTCCATGTTTCCAATGAGAAAAAACATATTTACGTCGACCTGTCAAGGCAAACACTACATGCTTATGAAGGCAATCAGGAGATTATGCAGGCATTAATTTCTTCAGGAAAATGGGGCCGGACACCAACCGGAAATTTTAATATTTGGCAAAAATTGCCGGTTACCCGTATGGCCGGCGGAAGCGGCGCAGATGCTTATGATCTGCCCAATGTCCAATGGGTAATGTATTTTCACAATGATTTCGGTTTTCATACGGCATACTGGCACAATAACTTTGGTTATCCAATGAGCCATGGGTGCATTAATATGCGGCTTATAGATGCGCGGAAATTATTTGCTTGGGCTGATGGGCCGGCCGGAAATCAAAAAGGAACAGCCGTGTCAGTTTGCGATCAGTTTAAAAGGCCCGGAACTTGCGTGCAAAATAATCCGGTAAATTAATATGGTTATACGGCAACAATGTCATTCTGAGTTCTGCATTGCAGAACGAAGAATCTAGGGGATCCTTCACTTCATTCAGGATGACAGGGAGAAAATTAATATGGTTATAACAAGACGTCAAATAGAATTAGAAACATTTTTATTAATATCAATTGTCGTGGTTGGCAGTTTGTATTTCGCTATACAGAAAAATAATCATCAACCTCAGTTCAGTTTTGCTTCAGGTATTTCTCCGGTGTCTGCTCCGGCAGAAATCATTAGTCCGAAAATTACTGTTGCTCAACAGATTTCTCCTGATGGAGAAAAAAAAGTTATTATGAAAGTGACTGAAAATTCAGACAATACGAAAACGTATGATTTATCAACAGCTGACGAAAATGGCGCAAACGAGAAGTTTGTTTTTACTAAAATCCTTGATTCATCAAAAAACATGTCGATCCCATTCAACACGTGGTCCCCGGATGATAATTATTTTTTCATACAGGAAAATGCGGGAGAGAATAAGAGCATTTTCGTATTTAAAGCAACCGGCGAATCTTTTTCCGATACGGAAAAGTATTTTGACGCTGCTGACATTTTTACGCAGAAAGATACCGGAAATAATTTTGCTGAAGCAACCGGCTGGGCTTCGGGAACACTGATTATTATCAATACGACAAAGCCGGACGATACAAAAGGCTTTTCCTATTGGTTCGAAGTTCCCAGTAAGGCAATCATCCAACTCTCCACCGAATTCTAATTGCTTGCCTCTGATAATTTCGTATAGTATACTGTTTAAAGTTTTATATTCTGCTTTGCAGAAGGGTCGCTAGCTCAATTGGTAGAGCAATTCCCTCTTAAGGAATAGGTTCCGGGTCCGAGTCCCGGGCGGCTCACTCTTCGACTCGCACAACATAATCGTGCTCACTCAGAGTAAACTCTAGTCGAAGAACCCTGAGCTTGTCGAAGGGCTAAAAATGTGTTGGTTTGTTTACATAGCTAAAGCAAAAACTGGCAGATATTATACGGGCATTGCTACAGATCCCGACAAAAGAATAATAAAACACAATTCAGGTAAGGGTTCTAGGTTTGCGATAGAACAAGGTCCATTTGAATTGGTCTATATCTCCAAAAAATTTCAAGGTAAATCAGAAGCAAGAAAACGGGAAATTCAAATCAAGGGTTGGTCAAGAGAAAAGAAATTAAAACTAATCAGCGGAGTGTGGAAGTAAAATTGAAGAATCCTATATGAACAAATCCGCACCTCTTTCTTATTAAAGAGGTAGCCCTCCTTCGCTTTCAGCTTCGGCAGGGCACAGTCGCTCTCTCCGTTCGCTCCTACTATTTTATTTGCTCGGCCTTCCAACTTCGCTAAAGCTACGCTGGACACGGTCGGCCTCGCTCCAAAAACCACAGTAGAACACTTACCCCGCCAAGGCGGGGAGCGTGTCTACGTGGCAGGCTGTCGGCCCTCCAAACCTGCCCGCAAATGCTACGCATAGCGTTGCAGCGGGGGCGGGCAGGCTTGACATATATCTTATAGTATGATACAATTGCCACTTCCTATGAATATTATCGGACCTATATTATTTTTTCTATTTTCCCAATTTATTACTCCTTCGGTGGATGTTAATCCCGCGAATACAAAACAATTGGCTTCAGAACAAATATCTCTTGAAAAAAGATATGATAATTTGTACGTAAACGATGTCTTTAAAGACAATATTCTTTTGAATGTAGCGTATCTTTCCGGAAAAGTTACAAAAAAAGAAGATGTAAATTGGAAAGAAATCGAAAAACCAATTAACTATAAATTTACTTTATTACCCAACAAGACCTTTGCTTTTCATGAAGATGTGTTGGAAAAATATAAAAATTCCGTGGTTAAAACAACAAATGCCAATTTTAATTATTCGGACGGGTTCAAGTCGGATGGCTACTTAACAGGCGACGGAGTATGTCATTTGGCCTCTCTCATGTATTTGGCTGCCAAAAATGCCGGTTTGGACGCATATGCTCCGACAAATCATGATTTTGCCGTAATTCCTGAAATTCCCAAAGAATATGGTGTTTCTATATATAAAATGCCCGGAAGCTCAAGCGCCAATGCTCTGCAGAATTTATATATTACCAATAATAAAAAAAATCCAATCATTTTCGAATTTGCTTATAAAAATAGTCAGTTGAAGTTTTCTATTTACGAAGAAATTCTATAATCCCTGTAAATCCGTTTCCACATCTTTCAGATCCGCATCGGGACTTTCCACAATCACTTCATCCGCTGTCGCAGGATTAGCAGTGGGAGCTATAGTTGCTGTCGGAATAACAGTGCTGGTATTGCCGGTTGTTACTTTTTGGGCAGTATTAAGCTGATTTTTGGCAAAAAACACATAAAATCCCATACCCAAAATCAAGATAATTAAGATTATTAGAAGAAGAATTCCTTTTTTGCTTTTATTTTTAGGAGCTTGAGCTATAGGTTCTGCTGAGATAATAGGTGTTGTTGGAGCTGGCATTGGAGTTGACGCAGGCGGTTGTACAGGCTGTACCGGAGCAGCTACCGGCTGTTGAACGGGTTGTTCTAACGGGTTTGTATTTATCGGCTGATTGCTATTCGGATCCATATTTTATCTTGCTGAACTCGTTGCCTCTTTTTTTATTAACGTCCTATCGGTATTTAATTTTTGAACTGCTTGTTTTGCCTCGACGATTAATTTGTGCACCGCGGTTAGGTCTTTTCTCAGTTGACTTACGGTTGTTCCGGCATTTATCTTTAAGGTTGCGTCATCTACAATCTCTATTGTATAAGCTTTAGATGTTTGTATGTCAAGAGCTGTTTTGGCAGTATCTATAGCTGTTTGCGCAATTGCAGCATCAGCTAAAACATTCGTATCCGTTGTTGATTGTTTTATTTTATCCAAAAATCCTTGGAACCTAACTAAAGCTTCAGTAAATTTCGTTACTTGATTCTGATTAATTTTTGCAAGTTTTGTATCGATTTTCTCAATCAATATTTTTTTCCTTTGGTCTTTAATTGTTTGTATGCGTGTTTTGAATTCTTCTTTTTTTGTTCTTGCTGTAGTCATTGCCTCATCCTTTGCTTTGATAGCTCCCGCATTTTTCTGTTTTTGCAATAGTTGCATTTGTTCTTTTAATTTAATTGAGGGATCTGTTATTGCTGTTTGAGCGCTTTCTGTAGTTATACTTATTGCATTAACCGCAGAAACGAAAACAACCAAAAAAAGAGGGATAAACAATGCGTAAATAATTTTTCGAGCCATTAATCCATGTTAGTAATAATTTTTCGTCTTGTCAAGTGGAGTTGTCAATGGGAGTTTCAGCGCCATCAATTTGAGGCAATTGAGGAACAATTGCCTTCAGTTCTCCATAAAAGTTAGTAGTGTTAGAATCTATTTTGTTTATTATTGACTCTTCCCTTTTCCACCGTAGCATGGATGTTCTTTTCTCCGCATCCAAATTGTCCTTTAAGCTTTTTATTACTTCGAAATGAGCTTGCATTCTATGCTTGAAAGCGTCACCCATCATGTAATCTCTAATTTTTCCCCACTCTTCTTCAGTGTGTGAAGTTGAAGATTTTACTATCGCAACATTTGTCAGCAGGAATCTTACGAATCTGCCTAAGCTTATTGCGTGTTCGTATTTAGCAATCCAAATGCCATTTTTCCGATCAAAACTATTGGAATCATTGGGTAAAACTTGAGATATTAAAATTGCTTCCGATGCGTTAGTTTTTACTAAATCTTCCTTAAGCTTATTTATCCACGCGCTGCTCCACGCTTTTGTTCTTTTGGTTTCCCACAATATTGATCCGACAATTTTCCCCTGATATAAAATTTTTTGCCAGATATCTGCCCCTTCTATTCCCTTTGGAATTGGCAAAAATTCATCATTTGGAAATTGCGCGTGAAGTTTTTCTTCTAAATCAAGTTCCAAAACTTCACCCTGTCTTTGCTGTGATCCTTGCTCTATTTTTCTTTTTAGGTCTTCATTTACTTTTCTTATTTCCTCTAATTGCAAATCTTTTTCTTTAAATTTTAATCTTTGTTCTTCTTCAGCGTTTTTTAACGCATCTTCTTTTATTTTTCTCTCAAATTGATCCTTTCCCGCTTTTTCTTTCTCTAGTTTTTTTTCAAGCAATTTTTTTTCATTTTCTGATTTTTCCAATTCTTTTTGTGAAACATCTTTTAGTCTTTTCTCTGTCAGGGCGGCAGTTTGGACTTTAATTTTTTCTAATTCCACTTTATGTTTTGCCTGTTCGTTAATTCTTATTTTTTCTTCCAACTGATGCTTGAGAGCTTGAGTTACCTGAATTTGTTTTCCGCAATTAGGGCAAGGTATAGTGTCCATAATTTACATACTATACCATGCTTATTCCGTTGACACAAACCTTTTTGTCTGATAGCATTCAAGGAATGAAGTCTATTTTACGCAAAATAGTATTTTATTCTGTTGCTCTTTTTCTCGTAGCCCAAACTTTGGAAGGCGTTAAAGTAAGCGGAGGCTTATTAACATATATTCTCGGAGGCATAGTTTTGTCAATCCTCTTTGTTATTGTCAGACCGATTTTAAGCATTGTGACGCTTCCCTTGAATATAATTACTCTTGGGCTGTTTTCTTTTTTAATAAACGCGATTATTCTTTATTTACTGACAATTATAGTTCCCGGTATTTCTATTGCAGCTTTTGAATTTAACGGCTTTTCATTTTTGGGTTTCATAGTCCCCCAACTTCCAATCAATGGTTTTTTTGCGTTTATTGTCGCGTCTATTCTGCTGTCTCTTATTATAGGTTTTTTAAAATGGTTAACAAAAAAATAGTCTGCCTTGGGGGCGGAACTGGAACATCTGTTGTCCTGTCCGGCCTTAAAAAATATCCCGTTGATCTTACGGCCATTGTTTCGATGGCTGACGATGGCGGGTCCAACAGGGTAATCAGAGATGAATTCGGATTGTTGCCGACCAGCGACATTAGGCAATGTTTCGTTGCTTTGGCTGAAAATGAAAGCGCTTCCGAACAATCTCTCCGGAAGCTTTTTACTTATCGTTTTCACAAGGGACAGGGTCTTGGAGGCATGACTTTTGGCAATCTATTTATGGTCGCATTAACTGATATCTTCGGTTCTCAAACAGAAGCAATTAAGAAGACCAGCGAAATCTTGAAAATTAAAGGAAAAATCCTGCCAATAACCTTAACGAATTCGAAATTAGTAGCCGTTTACGAAAATGGAGAAAAGATTATCGGAGAACATCTTATTGACGAACCAAAACATGATGGTAAATTGAAAATAAAAAATTTATATCTTGATCCCCCATCTGAAGCTTATCCTGAGGCAGTTGAAGCTATTTTGAACTCTGACATAGTTGTTATAGGTCCTGGAGATTTGTATACAAGCTTAATATCGGGTCTGACGGTAAGGGGATTAAGTGAAGCACTCATGAACACTAAAGCAAAGGTGGTCTATGTTCTTAATTTAATGACTAAATATGGGCAGACTTCAGGATTGACAGCTAAAAATCATATAGAAGTTTTGGAAAAGTATCTTGGGGAAGGCTGCTTGGATTACGTTTTGATTAATTCAAGCCCAATATCTCAAGAAGCACTAAAAAAATATGAAGAAGCAAAAGAGCTCATGGTTCAGGATGATCTAAAAAATGATTATTTCAAAATAATTAGAGCTGATGTTTTGAGTAAAAAGAATATAAAGAAAATTCCTGGAGATGTTCTTAAAAGAAGCTTCATCCGTCATGATTCCGACAAGCTTGCAAAAGTGATAATGGAAAATATATGACCCTCCGCTTTCAAAATATAAATTGGGAATACCTACGAAGCTTTAAATCTCAGCTTGCAAATTTTGGTTTGAAATTAGCTTGAAGCTACCGAGTCATACCGATTTGTAAAAATTTAAAGCGAAGTGGTATAATTAAGATTATGTTTCTAAACGTATCTGCCATAATAGTAGCAATTCTTTTAATTGTGGTGATTATGCTGCAGATGCAAGGAGCAGGATTGTCCAGTTCTTTTGGGGGCGGCGGAGAATTTTACCGAAGCAAACAAAGCATAGATAAATTACTTATTTGGATAACAGTAATTCTGACAATTTTGTTTGGAGTTTTATCGATAATCCTTCTTATGCCCCGTTAATAATTTATGATAGTCTTAAGGAAAAGACTCTTATTCTGGCTGATAAAAGCATACTTCAAGAGATGGGGAAGAAATATTCTTATTTATTTTGGAATAGGTCTTGTTATTTTCTTTCTCCTTAATAAAACTTTATCTTATTTCATAGCGCGTCTGCCATTCATGGAAAAAGAATCGATAGGAATAATAGGAGCTTACAGCATTGACTCTCTACCTCAGGAAATTTTAGGCAAAATATCGAAAGGACTTACAAAAACCGAGATAGGCGGAGCCGTTAAGCCTGACATTGCAGAAAGATGGAAGATTGCCCCTAGCGGAAAAGCATATGCTTTTTATTTACGGAAAAACATATATTTTTCCGATGGAACAAATTTAACTTCCAGCGATATTAACTATGATTTTGCCGATGTTTCCGTGACAAGGCCTGATAAGTATACCATTGTATTTAGTTTAAAAGACAACTATTCGCCTTTTCTTGCAACTGTTTCTAAGCCTGTTTTTAAAAAGGGATATGTGGGGGTAGGAGATTATAAAATTAAAAAAATAGAGCTTAACGGTAACTTTATTAAATCTATTGAATTATATTCTGAAAAATATCATAAAATTCTTACATATCAATTGTTTTATCCGACTGTTTCTGCATTGAAAACTGCATTTGCTCTTGGAGAGGTATCAAAAATAACGAATTTGCCTGATTTAAATTTCAAAAATACTACATTCAATTCTTTTAAAAATGTAGCGGTTGAAAAAAAGACAAATCTGGCTTCGCTCGCTACCCTTTTTTACAATACCAAAGATAAAATTCTTTCATCGAAAACGCTGCGGGAAGGCTTGAGCTATACAATGCCGGATAATTTTGAGCAGGGAAAAAGAAATTCCAGTCCCCTGCCTTATTTTTCCTATGCGAATCAGGGAGGGTATGACATATATCAACAGGATCTGGAGCACGCAAAGCTTTTGATAGACAAATCGGAAACAGGAACTGGAAGCGGTAAAATATCTTTGACAATTGACACCTTAGCTAAGTATGAGAGCGTGGCAAAATTTATTGCCAATATTTGGAAAAAATTAAACATAGAAACTAAAATTCAAGTTATAAATCAAATACCGTCGAGTTTTCAAATTTTTTTAGGAGAATTTAGTGTTTCATCTGATCCGGACCAATACGTTCTTTGGCATTCGAGTCAAATAAACAATATTACTCGTTATAACAGCGCAAGAGTAGATAAATTATTGGAAGACGGAAGAAAAGAGCTGGATGTCCGGAAGCGTATTTCTATCTATACCGATTTTCAAAAATATTTACTTTCCGATCCCCCCGCTTCCTTCCTCTTCTTCCCCTATTATTATGAAGTTTCAAAAAAATAAGTTGAATTATAGTTTCTTACAACCTCGATGATTCGAATCATAGAGATAGAGTTAAAAAATTTTTTGTCTTTTTTTTCTTTGATTTTCAGCTTGATTTTTCAGATATGTCCACGTTGATCTTCCCTTTTCCAGAGCCGATGGCATCGCAAGCAATTTAACTAAAGTTTTATCAAATAAGTTAACTAAATTTTCCTTTTTAATAATTTTTGAAATAACTTTTTTGTACCCATTGCTTCCTAAATTTCTGGCAAGATTTACCGTTGTAATTGTGCCGGTACTCACTCTTAATAATTTCTGGATTGATCTGTAGTCATATTTTTTCTCAAGGAGAAACGCAATTGCGAGCCGTTTAGCAATCATAATTTTTTCCGTGGGAGTAAGGAGATCGGAAATAAATTGGTCCGCTTCTGCTTTATCTTTTAGTTGGGTAATTGTAATAAGAAAAATTTCAAATATCCTATCAGCAATTATTTTAGAAATCGGGTAATTAGAAATCTGTGACATACATTTTATACATTTTCAATGATTCGAATCATGGAGACTAAAACAGTCTATAAGTTTTCATGGTATTAGTCAAGAAACGGATACTTGTAGATGCCTGCGAGGAGAAGAATAACTAGGCCAGCAGGGATTTGGAGCGGAGTTTTCTGTGGTAGGTGATGGCGAAACGGTGAGCTTCATCACGAACTCGCATTACAAGTTTCAAAGCGCCGGAGTTTTTTGGTAAACTTATCTCTTTTAAGTCAGAGGTAACAATTGTTTCTTCTTTTTTTGCCAGCCCGATGACTGGAATATTTTTATTGGTTTGTTCTAATACTTTCAATGCGGTTGACACTTGCCCCTTTCCCCCATCAACAATCAAAAGATTTGGGTAAGGCCATTCAGAATGTTTTATTCTTCTTTGAAGAACTTCTTCCATCATGCCGAAATCATTTGGCGAATTTAATGTTTTAATTTTAAATTTTCTGTATTTTGATCCGTCTTTTTCCCCGTTTATAAATGTTACCATTGATCCTGTTGCGCTGGTTCCCGAAATGTTTGAAATATCATAACATTCAATTCTTTCTAAGGTTTTCACGTTGATATTATTTTTATTTAAAATATCTATTAAGTCCTGAATTTCTTTTTTTCTTAAATCATCGGTAAGATTTGGATCAATATTTAAATCAAGTCCTGTTTTATAAAATGGTCCCGTGATTAACTCAATTGCCTTGATTTTGCTTTGCAAGAAATTAGCTTTTTCAAATTCTTCATTTTCACTTAAAGCATTTCTTTCCTTTTTAAGATCTTTAATTATTTTTTTAGCATTACCATTCAGAAAGTCGACAATATGTTTGATATTTTTTCTATACTCTTTTTTAAATTCCGGGGAATTGAAAACAGGAGGGCAAGGGCAGAGCCTCAAATGATAATATAAGCAGATTTTTCTTGCATGATTCGGAACTGACTGATATGGAAAAATTCTTCTGATTGTTTTTAAAACAATTCTTAATGCCTTTGCTCCATTCGGAAAAGGACCGAAGTAAATTGATCCCGCATTTGCGGGATTGTCATTTGGACGTCTTACTGTTAATACTTTTGGGTATTTTTCTTCTATAGTTATTCGGACCATTGGGTAAGCTTTATCGTCAGTGAGCTTAATATTGTATTTGGGTTTATATTTTTTAATATAACTGTTTTCCAAAAGGAAAGCTTCGATTTCCGAATTGGTAATTTTCGTTTTTATTTTCGCAATTTGAGAGACTAAAATACTTGTTTTCGTGCCTAAATCTATGTTTTTTAAGAAATAAGAGGAGATTCTTTTTTTAAGATTTTTTGCTTTTCCGACATATAAAATTTTACCTTTTTCGTCTAAAAAAAGATAAATTCCCGGTCTTGTAGATAGCGAATGATATTCCGATAATGACACTAACAAATATAGTTCCTCCTAAAATTGTCCATTGATTCAGAATAAACGGAGTTATTCTAATTTTTTTTGCGATATAGCTATCGTTGATTGCTATTCTAACGGTCTCAGTTTTGTTTGTCAAAAACGAAGGTTTCTTAAATTTGATCGGAATTTTTGTAAATCCAAAAGGAGGAATTGCTCTCAGGTATATTTTTTGAGATAAGGGTTGCAGGAAACCCGTAGTGATTACAATTTCTTGCGGAAGGGATATTATTTGTCCATTATTTTTAATAAAAATATTGCCTTGCGGATTAAGTCCTGGAAAATAACCTTTTGCAAAGTCCTCGCTTATGATTAAGCTCTGCGCTTGAGCGGCAAAATTGTCTCCAAATTTTACATCTATGTCTTTACCGATTGCATTATCGGAGATTTTATATCCTCCTGCCGGTATGGGATAAGTACTGCTGATCCCTTTTATAGCGAAAGCAAAATGATCAAAGTCAAGTGTGTAAAAATAATCTACGCCTCCGGTTGTATTTCCCCAGGTTGGGTCAATCATTATCCATCCTTGCAATTCGTTATCGTAGTATTCCGGCCAAGCGTGCAAGATGTCTTTAACCAAAGACAAAGGTCTTTCTTTTGAATTTTGCGTAAAGGCAAAACCATTGACTTCGCGAGCCGGAATACCTGCGGCTCTGGCTATTGCTATAAATAAATCTGTAAATTCAAGGCAAACAGCGGAAGATGGGTTTTTTAGTACTCCATATGCGCCAACTCTTGGTTGATTTTCCTGTACTCTGTTGTAATCATATGTTAACGTGTTTACAACGTATTGATAAATGGCATAAGGAGTTTTGAGTTTGAGCGCCAGGTCTTTTATCTCTTTCTTATTTGTTTCCCAATATGGCTGTTCTTTTACATATTCTTTAAGTTCAGTGTCCGAAAGCTGTTCTTTTCTTGGATTAAGCCATATTTTCGCTTTTCCATTAACAGTGATGTCGATTTTTTTACCCGGAGCTAAAATATATTGCGCAAGCCAATTACCGTCAATATCCCGTGTCACATTTTGAGGACTAGGTTCGATGCTGAAAATTTGAACATCTTGATAGTTAGTTGATGGAGGAAGCGCTATCTCTGTTTTGACCGGAAACAAATTCGAATTTTTCAGATGGTAAAGAAGATTAAAATTGTAAATTTGTTCTTTACCGAAAGATATAGATATTCCTGATTCCCCAAGCTCTTCTTTTGTGAAAATTAAATTGTTGTTGATAAGTTTTCCCGTGTCAGGTTTTATGTAAGAAGGGTTTCCTAAAAATTTAGGAACAATAACATTGACGTTAAAAGCGTTGTATGCTTTTTGCTCACTTAGTCCCGGAATATTTATGTCCCAGATTTTTCCGGATTTTTGCGCGATATCTTTTGTGTCAAAAGAGATTGAGAAGCTGAGCTTCTTATCAAGACCTACCACCCTGTCATTAAAAACAATTTCGATATTATTTCCATCGTCATTTTTTGAAATTTGAGGTGTGATTTTTCCGCCATTGTCACTGGCTAAAACATTTTCGATATTTTTAAATCCAACTTGAATGCTGTATGATGATGCGTAATATTGGCTGGTTTTATTTGCCAAGGTTATGTTAAAAGTTACATGCGTCAGAGCATTTTCCAAAACATTGTAGGTGACAGCGTAATCTGTTGTAAAATTACTTTCTGCAAAAACATGAGACGGAATTAAATATAGGGAAAAAATAAAAACAAATAAAATAATGAGAATCTTTTTCATCAATAAATCCTTAATGATTTATATAATGTTATCACATTACAGAACTTTTTTTAGGAATGCTCCGGTGTAGGAACGAGGATTATTGGCGACTTCGTCCGGAGTACCAAATGCGACAATTTCTCCGCCTTTTTCTCCGCCATCGGGTCCTAAATCAA
>MFPH01000055.1 GCA_001782645.1 Candidatus Levybacteria bacterium RIFCSPLOWO2_12_FULL_37_14
GTTGTTGCTTACTAGATATTCCCAAAACGTTCTGCCTAATGGAATAAGTGTAAATTTGCTGCTACTAGGATCATAAGCGATCAATCCAGACTGTATTAAAAACCCCATGAACTGTTCATAAGAGATATTAAATTGCTGCGCCCAAATTGTACGCCTAAATAATGCCTGTGCTAATGCATCTGGGATTTCGCCATTGAAATTTGTCATTGAATTAAGTATTACCATTTGGCTTGGAAATATTAATCTATAAGTTTTCTCAAAATGATACCCTAAGAAAAGTGTGTCTTTATCTCTAGCCGTATACTCTTGAAGCTCGTGAAGTATCTTTTCTGCCTTCTTTGACTTTTCAAGTTCAGAGTTTAGTGCTTTAATTTCCTTTTTTTCTTTAGTACCAAGTTCCTCTTGTTGCTTCTGAATTGTTTCAAGTGAGAACCCTGGTACAGCTAATTTCAATCCACCGTTTTTAATAAGAGTTCTTATTTCTTTTTTAAATAGCCAGAAAATAAGGAACACTACTCCAAAAGTAATCATAGTTTTAATTATATCTACGACTAATGAAGCTATCTTAATCCAATCTGATGGTGTCATTGCTCGGATTATACCAGAATTACAAGTTATATAGTTTAGTTGCTCAAAAGTGTTTAATTAGCTTGTTCTAGTAAGCCTTCTTGGTTTCACCTGATGTTTGTTGTTAGAACTTTTTATGCTAACAACCACTGACTATCTTTTAGGAACCGTTTAATTACATCTATCTGAAAGTCTTGGTATCCAATTGACCAAAACAATTCTTTAACAAAATCTATATAAAACTCTTGGAAAGAGACAGGATCGGCTAATTTAGTAGTGTCCAAATCAGAAAAATCTAACTTATATTCTGGCATCATACCCCTTAAATCTCTAAAAAACATCTGCTGTTGGACGCCAACAAGTTTAATATCTTCTGTTCCTTTAATCTCCACGTAACCCTCTAGTCCTCCTTGGTATTTAGACAATTGATAAAAATTATTTGCTGCTTTTAGAATTTGGAATAGCCTGCCAATAACATGGGACAAATAAATGATCTTCTCTTCATTATTAACCATGAGAACATCTGTCGAGGAGTAAAGTAAGCCAGCAGCATATATTTGATGGCAGTCAATTTGCCCATCCATCTCCCCCCATTCAAAATGAAAAACACCCTCGGGAATAGGTTTTAGGTTTAAATCTGGATAATACATCTGTGGAGTATTATGCAAATCCCTAATTTCCCTAGTCTTATCCTTTATATCTGAAGGTTTCATCAAAGCCTCTTTGGGGTAAAAAGGTTGTACCAAAATAGTACACATTGAAGCCTGAGATCCAAGAGGTTGTTGATAAAATCTAGATACGAAACCACCAGCAAAGGCAGCAGCTATTATAGCAGGATCTCCTGCAGCTTTTTTTCTCCTATATTCCTCTTGCTCTGCTGAGATTTTAGCAACTCTTTCCCTTTCTGCATTCCTTAACCCAACCTCGTAGACCGCCTTTGCTTGAGCTATGTATCTATTTCTACTCACTCCAGCTTGTTCTTTTTTCTTAAATAACAGTTCAACATAGTCTGGGGAAGCAATATCAATTGGGGTGCTTATGTTTCCTGTCCTCACCCAAAGATTGGCATCATTTTGTACATAATAAGGGGTTCTATCACCTTCAAAAATACGTACAAGAATAAACACCTTACTGCCTTGTTCATCTGTAACACGCACTTCATATCTCGGTATGGGAGTAACATTTGAAGCCCATTGGTGGATTTTCTCAATTGATTTAGCAGCATTGTTCACTCCAATCCAACCATTTGGTATACCAGTCTGACGGTTTTCCTCAACGCCAACTATGATTACACCACCTCTAGTATTTGAAAAGGCAGCAAAATGCTTGGATAAATTAGTCGGAATGTCTTTTTTGTAATCTAGTTGTATTCCTTCTCTGTGTCCTTCCTGGCAAAAGGCTACTATTTCTTGAAAACCAAAGCTATTTATGGGCTTATTTAATATATCCATTAGTGTTTTGTTCTTAGGGTTAAGTAACTTTTTGTTACTTGACTGTACCGTATAGATATCATAAACTTATCATAAATGCAAGACACTAAACCACTTACTGCTAAGCAAAAAGGGGCACTGGATTTTATTAACTCTTTCTGTAGAGAAAAGGGTTACTCTCCTTCTTTAAAAGAAATAGCAGACTTTCTTGATACCGATAACCTCAGTACAGCACAGTATTATGTTGAAGAACTTGAAAGTAAAGGCTACCTCCACAGAAATAGCAACAAAGCAAGAGGTATTACTCCAATTTCAGACCAATATACTATTCCATTGCTTGGCTACATTGCTGCCGGGGAACCAATTGAACCTATCGAAAACCCAGAAGAAATAAATGTTCCTTCCGGTATTAAAATTGAGGCTAAATACCCTCATTATGCTTTAAGGGTAAAAGGTGACAGTATGATTGATATGGGGGTTCTCGATAACGATATTGTCCTCATCAAACATCAGATGACAGCCAATGTTGGAGATGTTGTTGTAGGCATTACTGAAAAAGGAGCCACTTTAAAAATTCTTAGTAAGGACAATGATCGAGTTGTGCTTAAACCAAGAAATCAAAAATATAAAACTATCATTCCAGAACAACTTGAAATCAGAGGTGTATTTGTAGGTTTAGTAAGAGGTGGTAATTAGATACAATGAACTAAGCAATATGAACAATGTAACAATTACCCAATTAGTCGAAAAATATAAATCCAATAGATATGCATACTTAAAAGCCGACTACAAAGAGGCTCAATTAAGAATTGATTTTCTAGACCCGCTTTTTGAACTTCTAGGCTGGGACATTAAGAATGTTAATGGTAAGTCTACAAACGAAAGAGAGGTTTTGGTTGAAGAATCATTGAAAGAAGATGTTTACTCAACCACAGAAAAGCCTGACTACACGTTTCGTCTTTTTTCTGAAAGAAAGTTTTACTTAGAAGCTAAAAAGCCTCGTGTCAAAATCGACACGGACAATGAACCTGCGAAGCAAGTCAGACGCTATGGCTTTACTTCAAAATTAAAAATCTCCGTGCTTTCCAACTTTGAATACTTAGCAATTTATGATTGCTCAGCCAAAGTGGAAGAAACTGATCATGCTTCAAAATCTCGAGTAAAACTTTATCATTTCACCGAATACGAAGAAGCCTTTGAAGACATCAAAAAATCTCTAAGCCACGACAGTGTTTACACTGGTTCATTTGATGAAACCTGGGAATACATTGAGCAACAACTTAAGCTTTTCAGTATTGATGACCTCTTTCTTTCCCAAATTAATCAGTGGCGCTTAATTTTAGGAAAAGAGATATTCTCACACAAACCCGACTTAAAAGAGACAGAATTAAATGATCTCGTACAAAAATACATAAACAGCATTATCTTCCTACGGGTTTGTGAAGACAGAAACCTTGAAACATATAAAACCCTTCTCTCTAGTAATGGCAACTACGAAACTTTAATTAAACTTTTCCGAGAGGCTGATAGAAAGTACAACTCAGGACTTTTCAATCACACATTAAATGGGGAAGTCATCAAAAACAATAGTTCATCTTTTTGGACGATAATCTCCCAGCTCTACTACCCTGAAAGCACGTACTCTTTTGCAGTTTTTGCCTCAGATATTTTAGGGAATATTTATGAAATTTTCCTAGGAGAGAAGTTGACCATAAGCAGTGGTGAAATCTCACTCACAAAAAAACCGGAGCACATCGATCGAGATATTGTTACTACGCCAACCTTTATCATTAAGGATATTTTAAGGAAAACCGTTCTTCCGTTTTGTGATGGCAAGACAGATTCAGAGATATTAAGTTCGTCATTCGCTGACATTGCTTGTGGATCAGGAGCCTTTTTATTAGAAACTTACCAACTCATAGTTGACTATTTGGTGGACTATTTTCTTAAGACCACTCCTGAAACACTAATTCGAACGGGCGTGAATACATACAAACTTCCATTTCAAATCAAGAAGCAAGTTCTTGTAAATTGTCTTTACGGAATTGATAAAGATTTCAACGCAGTTGAGGCTTGTAAGTTTGGTATGTTACTTAAACTTCTTGAGGATGAAGATAGTACTACCATTCCAACTCCAGCATTACCACTTTTGGACAGAAATATTCAATTTGGGAATAGCTTGGTGGATTCAACTCAGACATCGAGAGAGAACCGAACAACTATTAACCCCTTTGACTTTGGTGAAACAAAATTTGACGTTATTGTTGGCAACCCTCCATACATGTCAACAGAACACATTAAACAACTAACTCCACTTGAACTTCCAATATACAAAAGGACTTATACCTCTTCACACAAGCAATTTGATAAATACTTCTTATTTATCGAGAGAGGACTCAAACTCCTTAAGGAGAATGGTTTTCTGGGATATATTGTTCCGAGTAAGTTTACAAAAGTAGGGGCTGGTCAGAAACTTCGAGAGTTACTAAGGAGCCAAAAATTTGTAGAAGAAATCGTTTCCTTTGGTGCGAATCAAATATTTCAAGATAAGACGACTTATACCTGCATGATTGTGCTTAAAAACAGTGGACAAACTTCATTAAAGTATATCGAAGTCAAAGACTTAAATAGTTGGAAGACTAGAAATATTGACCTGAGAGATTATGATACCGTTGCGTTTGACGAATTAGATGATGATGTTTGGGTCTTAGTCCCTGGATATCTCAAGCCAGCGTATGAGGCTATTAACAAGCAAAGTAAATTGTTAGAGGAGCTTATCGGTTCAGATAACATTTATAACGGCATACAAACAAGTGCTAACAATATTTATATTCATACAGCTTCAAAAGAAGACGAAACCTATGTATATTTTTCAAAAGACGGAAAAACATGGAAAGTGGAAAAGACCTTAACAAGGCCATATTTCAAAACTTCCAGTGGTAGCGATAATCTAAATTCCTATCGTCCCTTCAAACCAAACTCTTTTGTTATTTATCCGTATCTTAAAACTACCTCAGGAATAGAATTCGTAAGAATGGATAAGCTAAAAGCTGAATTTCCTTTCATGCATGAATACTTAATGGCTTATAGAGAAGCTCTAAGTGACCCTAAGCGTGATATAAAGCCTACCCCAGAAACAGACAGTGAGTGGTACCGATTTGGAAGACATCAAAGTTTAGACAAATGCGATGTCCCATCAAAAATAATTGTTGGTGTTTTGTCCCAAGGAAACAAGTATGCAATTGATTACTATGGAACGCTCATATCATCAGGTGGTACAGCTGGCTACTGCATGATAACCCCACCGGATGAGTTTCCATATTCTGTTTACTATGTTCAGGCTTTGCTTAATTCAAAATATCTTGAATGGTACTCTTCCCTTATTGGTGAGGTGTTCAGAGGCGGCTACATTGCTAGAGGAACCAAAGTCTTAAAAAGACTTCCAATAAGAACAATCGATTTTACTAAGATTGAAGAGAAAAACCTTCATGACCAGATTTCTGCGACTCAGAAAGACCTTATAAGGATTCAAGGTGAAATAGATACAAATCGGAGTGATCATAGAGTGACCGATCCGCTACAAAGAGAGTTTGATCTTAAAAAAACCGAATTAAACCAAGCACTGGTGAGACTGTATGGATTAAGTGATATGGATGACCAGATTCCATTGATTTCAAAAATGTATGAAGCTAATTAATGAAACTACTAAAGAAAAATTGCGAGGAGGTTTTTACACTCCCAATTCCATTGCTGCGTTTATTTTAAAATGGGGCTTCAATGGCAATGAAGAAAATGATGTTTTAGAACCGAGCTGTGGTGATGGTGTTTTTCTGGAAGAAATCAGGAACGGCAATTATAAATATAAAAGCGTCACCGCAGTTGAAATTGACGCTGTAGAGGCTGAGAAAACAAAAAAGATTGCTCTTTTAAAGTGCAAGGTTATCGTCTCTGATTTTCATGAATTTTGTCTCAAATCTAGTCAAAAATTTGACCTCGTTATTGGCAATCCTCCCTACATCAGATATCAATTTTTTGATCGCAAACAACAAAAAATGGCTGATGAGATATTCACAAGAGCCCAATTAAAATACTCAAAATTGACTAATGCCTGGGTATCATTCGTAATTGGCTCCAGTTTATTACTGAAAGAAAAAGGCAAGATCGGTTTTGTTCTTCCGGCCGAATTATTACAAGTCTCTTTTGCCCAACAACTCAGAGAGTTCTTGGCACATTTCTACAATAAGATAAACATCATCTCTTTTAAAACTTTAGTGTTTCCAGAAATTCAACAAGAAGTGATACTCCTTCTTTGTGAGAAAAATGATTCCGACTCCCATTTTATAGAGCATTTAGAACTCAGAGACGCACAAGAGTTATCAAATCTTGATGTAACAACTTTAAGAAGTCCTAAAAAGAAGATTGACTTTAAATCTAATAAATGGACCTTTTACTTTCTAGATCAAGAGGAAATAGATTTTATTGAACGCCTTCAAGAAAGCGAAGCTATTCCCAAACTTGGTAAGTATGCAAAAGTTGAGGTTGGAATCACTACTGGTTCAAATCCGTTTTTTACTGTTCCATTTTCAATAGTTAAAGAGTACAGCCTCGAGAAGTTTGCAAAACCATTGGTGGGTAGAAGCGTTCAAGTTCCTAGTGCAATTTTCACTAGAAATGATTGGCTAGAAAACAGGAAGGCAGAAGCGAGAACCCACTTATTAGTATTCCCTGAGCTCTCAGCATTAAAAAACGATGCAGGCGCCATGAGATATATCAAACTTGGAGAAGAACAAGGGATTAACAAGGGCTACAAATGCGGAATCAGGGATGAATGGCAGATAGTTCCATCACTTCGTGTGTCAGATGCCCTCTTCATAAGAAGAAATAATCTGTACCCTAAGTTGATAATCAATGAAGCTCAAGCATATACAACCGATACTATGCACAGAGTCACTATAAAGCCAGGGATTGATATAAGAGCATTAACGGCAAGTTACTACAATTCTTTGTCTCTAGCGTTCGCTGAGATATGTGGGAGAAGCCACGGGGGTGGTGTTTTGGAGTTAATGCCCAATGAGGCAGAGGAAATACTTCTTCCTTATAACCCAAATAATAGTGAACTTTTGGATACGATAGACAGCATGATCCGAAACAAAAGAGATATATCAGAAATATTGGAAGTTACTAACAAAAAAATCCTAATGGACAACTTTGGATTGTCCTCTGGCGATATAAAGATTGCAGAGAATATCTGGAGAAAGCTTTCTGAGCGAAGATTAAATAGAGGCAACAAAAATCCCTAGTTTTGAACCTTTCGAATTTTTCGAACAATTGCTTAACTTTTCCCAACTATCCGGAAATTCCGGACAGTTGTTCCCATTTTAGAAACAACTCACCTACAAAAATAGACGACTTGGAGAATGGAAAATTCGAACTTACAAAAAAGCCCGACAGTTCAACACAAAAGGACGCTTTGTTGCCTATGCATCCCATCTGGCTCCCCCGGTAGGACTCGAACCTACAACCTTCTCGTTACTCGCTCCCCCACATTTCCATGGGACGCGGAACTATCTCTTATCCATAGGTAAAAACCCGTAGGA
>MFPH01000056.1 GCA_001782645.1 Candidatus Levybacteria bacterium RIFCSPLOWO2_12_FULL_37_14
GTAAATTTATTGTGTTTCATGAGGATGATCCGACGTCTACCGATACAAAAAACCGTTGGCAGGAAGGAATTGACCAGTGGATTGCGGATAATCCCAAAGATGATTCCTTGTATCATCCACCAACTGAAACATCAACTAGAATTATTTCCGATACTCCAACTCCAACCCCTACTCCAACACCTTCACCAACACTGACACCTACTCCTTAAGGAGTTGTATTGGCTGACGGAAAAGAAATCTAAACTTTTATTCCTAAAGTATTAGCGATAGATTCAATAGTTCCTATGGATTCAGTCGGTTTCACATAGTGTCCCTTGCGAGTTACCCTATCTATCAATAGGGGTTTATTATCTTGAATGTCCTCGAAACATGATATTTCAGTAAAGTCTTTCCCAAACAAGCTGTAACTCGTTCCCGTCAATATCCCATCAGCATGTCCACGTGCATACCTAGCGACTTCAAATCCGTTTACAAGGGCATGATTAGTAGTACCGTGATACTCTTTTCCAAGAGCTGTTCTATCTTCAAAAACAGTGATTATCGTTAGTATTCCTTTTTGAGTCGTGCCTTCTGCGTCTAAATCTACTCCTCGGAAAAAATCCATAACACGTTCCCTTATTCTACTAGGGGGAATTACTGATTCTATTAGCGCTAAACCTTCATCAGTCTGTCTTTCGATATGCATATTAATAATGCATTTATATCATATAGCTTTGTGAATTGCAAATTGAACAAGCATTTTGGATAGATCTTAATATATCTTTGCGATTTTGGGAGCTTGGTTTGTTAATTGTTCAATTCTGCGTGGAATTTGGATTGGAGAGATTTGAGGATTTTTTCGCGGATTTCTGCAACTCCTTCTCCTGTTAAATTTTTATTTTTGTCCTGATAAACAATGTGAAATGTCTTTGAGTTTTTAAATTGATCCAAAAGCGAAACATCCACAACCAAAGGGCTTTGGTTTTTGATTTCGGAAATTAAATCAGAAGTTTTGACATCTCCCTCCGTAATTATTGATAAGTCTTCAACAATAGGCGGATACTTTGGTAGCGGTTTGAATGTTTTATTCGGATTAAAATCTTTAATCAGTTCGGAATAATTTATTTCAAAGAAAATTCCATCGTTCAGTATCTCAATATATTTCGTTGAATTTTCTTTTATTCCCAAATCCTCAAAAATCTTTTCTAGCAGTCCCTTAACTTCAAAGAAATTTTTGTTGTTCGTAATGCCTGAAAGATAATATATTTCTTTTGCCTCGTCCAGGCTTTTTCCGGAGTAAACCTTTCCAAGTTCAAATAAATTAATTTTTTCAAAATTAGATTTATTTTGGATGAAAGCTTTAAGTAAGTTAATTTTTAGAGTCGGACGTAAATATTCAAAATCACGGCTTACAGGATTATCAACGCGCAATATTTTTTCAGGATCAATGTTATTTTCCGTAAGGTCTTTATCTCCAATCAAGCTGTAGGTGTAAATTTCCGAAAATCCCGATGCTTTTAGAATATTTTTCACTTTTTCATCCAGAGCATAATCCTTGAAATATGGTACTTGGACAGTTGGAATTACACCTTTCGGCATGGTTTTGGGGAAATTATTGTACCCGTAAATTCTGGCTACTTCTTCAATCAAATCTTCTTCTATTTTCAAATCATTTCTATAGGTTGGAATAGTGCACTCAATGCGTCCGCCTTTGCGTGCATCATCCAGGTGTCTTCGTTGTTCACCTGGAAGGTGCACAGGAGAAAGATTCAACGACTCAAGGATATCGATCGTTTTTTTTAACGGAATATTAATTCCTAAAATTTGGTTGAGTCTATCTTTCCTTAGTTTTAATTTCCAGGGTTTGAAATTAATTTCTTTAAGATCATAAGGATTGCTTGCAATTTTTCCGCCGGCTAGTTCCAAAACCAAATCAGTTGTTCTTTTTAGAGCGTCAATTGTTCCGCCCGCATTTACTCCCCTTTCAAAAATGCTCGAAGCATCAGATCTTAATCCTAATGCCTGGGAGGATTTTCTTATTAAATTTGGAATTTCGACAGGAACTCTAATAAATATAGTTTTTGTTTCCTTGTAGGTTCCTGAGTTTTTTCCGCCTTTTATTCCGCAAAGGTCAATTATTTTTTCTTTGTCGGAAATAACAACCGCGTCTTTTGGTAAGCGGTATGCAATGCCATCAACGCTTTCAAATTTTTCTCCACCTTTTGTCTGAGAAACAGTCATTATATTGCCAATAATTTTGTCGTAATCAAATGCATGAATGGGATTTCCAAGTTCCAGCATTACGTAATTTGTAATATCAACAATATTATTTATGGGTCGTTGATTCATTTTTTCAAGTTTTTCTTTCAGCCATTTTGGTGATTCCCCTACTTTAATTCCTGAAATAATAATTCCCGTGAATCTTGGATTAATTTTTGAATCAGTTTTGACAATTAACGGTAAGGGTTTTTGGGTTTTTAGGATATTAGGTAATTGGGGAAACTTGATTTTTTTATTCTCAATCGCTGCAATTTCGCGGGCAACACCGATAATCGATAAACAGTCTGGCCGATTGGGAGTTATTTCCAGTTCGAAAATCACATCATCTTTGGTCTTGATAATTTTTTCGCAGCCAAGACCAACTTCAGTTAATTTCTCCCCCAATTCTTTGGGAGTTAGTGTAATATCAACGTATTCTTTTAGCCAAGACAAAGGAACTATCATAATTGTTAAATTGTTACATTGCTAAAATTGTTCAAGAATGCGTAAATCAGGGTTTGTCAAGAGCCGAAGGTCGTCCATTTGATAGCGCAGGGTGACAAGTCTGGAAAGCCCGATGCAAAATGCAAAACCCGATACCTTTTGACTGTCATAACCTGCAGCTTTTAAGACGTTGGGGTGAACCATGCCTGCAGGCATTATCTCGCTCCAACCGCTTTGTTTGCAAAAGTTGCAGCCTTTTCCTTTGCACACGGTACATTCCATATAGGTATCTACACCCGGTTCTACAAATCCAAAATTAGTTGTGGCAAATTTTATTTTTGTTTTTTCTCCATAAACTTTTTTTAAAACATAATCAATAGTTCCGAAAAGGTCTG
Source organism: Candidatus Levybacteria bacterium RIFCSPLOWO2_12_FULL_37_14 (assembly GCA_001782645.1). Classification (GTDB taxonomy): domain Bacteria; phylum Patescibacteriota; class Microgenomatia; order Levybacterales; family UBA12049; genus GWB1-37-8. Next base: position 3,078 of record MFPH01000056.1, read on the forward strand.
TTAGTCTGACATTTTTATCTATGCAAAATCCTTCAAGCTGCCAGAATTCAAAACCATGCGAGGCATCCACGTCATCAACCCGGTAAACTTTTCCCGGAACAATTACTCTGACCGGCGGTTTGATTTTTTCCATTGTTCGAACCTGCATATTTGAGGTTTGGGTCCGCAATAAAATTTGCCCGGGTTGCGCATTGCTATTTTTGGTATCTAAATATAGAGTTGCCTGCGTATCCCGTGACGGGGCATTCGGCGGCATATTCAAAGCAGTAAAATTATAATAATCGGTTTCGATTTCCGGTCCGTCGGCGACTTGGAAGCCAATTCCCTTAAATATATCAATTACATCATGCAAAACCTGTGTCATTGGATGCAAGTGTCCGATGCCGGGTTTTATTCCGGGAGCGGTTACATCTATATTTTGTTTCCTTTGAGATGAGAAATAAGAGATGAGAGATGAGAGTTTAGATTCAATGCTTTCCTCAATGACTCTTTTTACTTCATTGGCGAGTTGTCCTACGATAGCTCTTTTTTCTGCAGGTATTTTTGTAATTTCTTTTAAAGTCAGCGTTAACTTTCCCGATCTTCCAAGAAATTGAAGTTTTATCTCTTCTAATTCTTTTTGATCAGAAGCATCAATAATCATCGACACTGCCGAATTTTTAATCTGCATCAATTCTTCTTCCATAATTTAAGGATATCACATTGGGGCTATTGGGGAAAGATGCTACGTGTTTTTAAAGCTGTTAACAATGGATTTAAAAGTTGCAGGATCTTCTACAACTAAATTGCTTAAAATTTTTCGGTCAAGCTCAACATTATTCTTTTTAAGCAAATTAATAAATGCGCTGTAGGAAATTCCTTCTTTTTTTAAAGCTTCGGAAATCCGAACAGTCCAAAGAGCTCTGAAGGTTCTTTTTTTAGATTTTCTTCCATGAAAAGCATAAGCTCCCGCATGAAGAACAGCTTCTTTTGCTTGTTTTACATTTCTGCTTCTGTTCTGCCGGTATCCCTTCGTTAACTTTAAAAGCTTTATATGTTTCCTTCGGGATACTGTCCCTCGTTTAACGTGTGCCATATATCAAAATTACGCTGCTCCCAACAGCTGTTTAATTTTCCTCGCGAATCTTCCCTTTAAAATTCCCGGTTCTTTTTGTCTTCGAAGTCTTGAGCCTGACTTGTTGATTTTTAAGTGGCCTTTGTATTGATGTGAGAACATTACCTTACCACTTTTGGTAACTTTAAATCTTTTTCCTATCGAGTTCTTTATTTTTTTCTTCATATTTTTTCCTCTCTGGCGATAAAATCGCAATTAATTGTTTTCCCTCAAAGTGGGGATATCTTTCAAGTTTGGAAAGATTTGATAATGCCGAAACTACTTTTTGCATTATTTCTTTCCCAAATTCCGGATGCGCAATTTGGCGCCCCATGAATTTGACTATCAATCTTACTTTGTTATTATCCTCCAAAAACCCCGTTCCCCTTCTTATCATCGTCTCAAGATCATGATCATTCATGAAAGGACCAAGCCGGATCTCTTTTGTTTCCGAAACTTTGCTTCGCTTTTTCTCTTCGTTTTTCTTTTTTGATTCCTGATATAGAAATTTTTTAAAGTCAATTATCCTGACAACGGGAGGATTTGCCAGGGCAGCAACTTCTACCAAATCAACTCCTAATTCTCTTGCTTTTCGCAATGCTTCAAAGCGGGTTAAAACTCCTATTTGTTTTCCTTCTGCATCCAGAACCCTAAGCTGGCTTGCAAAAATTCGGTCGTTGATCCGATAAAATTTCCTATTGTCTTGTCTTCTTTTACTAAATCTTCTTATCAATTTCTTCCTTTAACTTGTTTAAGAAATCAGGGACTTTGAGAGCTCCCAGATCTTTTCCCTCACGCGTTCGTACGGATAGACTGGAGGCTTCAATTTCCCTGTTCCCTATTATACCTAAATACGGTACTTTTTGCAAAGAGCTATCGCGAATTTTTGCCTGCAGTCTTTCAGGCCGGTTATCCAGTTCAGCGCGGATTCCCTGTTTTTTTAATTCTTCCGCGATTTTTTTAGCTGTACTTTCCTGTTTATCCGTAATCGGCATTAGCATAACCTGAACAGGTGATAACCAAAGTGGAAATGCTCCCTGATAATGTTCAGTTAGAATTCCGATAAACCTTTCAAGGGATCCTAGAATTGCCCTGTGAATAATAATCGGCCGTTTTGGTAATCCGTCTTTGTCAACATATTCCAGTTCCATCTTTTCCGGAATCTGAAAATCCAACTGAATGGTTGCCAGCTGCCAGTCTCTGTCTTGGGAATCTGTAATGTGAATGTCAATTTTCGGTCCATAAAATGCTCCGTCTTTTTTCTTTATGCCATATTTTACTTTTGCATCTTTCAAGGCTTTTTCCAAGTCATTTTCCGCTTG
>MFPH01000057.1 GCA_001782645.1 Candidatus Levybacteria bacterium RIFCSPLOWO2_12_FULL_37_14
TGTACTTGCTCTGTGTTTTACCAAGCAAGCGAAAAATTCGCTTATCATACAAAATAAGAGATGTATTGTCAGTCTTGCTTGTAGCGTTTGGGCAAAGAAAGCAACATGATCTTTTCATTGGACTGGAGGCTGTAAATGTACTGGCCGGTATGGTACTTAGAAAACTAGGTATTGTTAAAAAAATAATTTATTATGTATCTGATTATTCCCCGACGCGATTTCAAAATAAATGGTTTAATTCTTTTTATGTATTGCTGGATCGTTTTGCTTTGCTTCATGCTGATTATACATGGGATGTTTCTCCCGCAATGATAAGAGGAAGAATAGAGGCAGGTTTGGCGCCTTCGGAAGCATACCGGGCAATACATGTTCCCAATGGTCTTTTTCCGTTTCAAATACAATCTTTACCGATTGGAGAACGCAACAGATATGATCTTGTTTATATGGGAATATTAGAGCCGGATATGGGACCTGATTTAGCCATTAGATCTCTTCGGGAAGTTCGAAAGAAATATCCAAAAGCAAGATTGCACATGATTGGGGGGCCAAAGAAAGATTTAGAGGATATGAAGTGTTTGACAGCAAGGTTAAAATTAGAGAATGCGGTTATATTTTATGGTTTCGTCCCTGATGATGCAAGAATGGCGGAAATAATTAGAAATTGTTACATTGGCCTTGCTCCCTATAGAGCTTTTCCTCATTCGAAGAGGTGGTATGGTGATGCAGGAAAAATTAGACAGTATATAGCATCCGGTCTTCCCGTTGTCGCGACGAATGTTCCTCCATTAGGTAAATATATAGTTGAGAAAGGAGCAGGGATAATGACAGAAGATACTGTAGAAAGTTTTTCTGATGGAATAGTGAAGTTATTATCTGATGATAGACTATACAAAGAACTTTCAGTTGCCGCAGAAAAAATAAGCAGAGACAATACTTGGGAAAATGCCTATTCAAAAGCATTCAGAGATATGGAGAGAATGGATAGGGCATAGTGTATAATTATATGTGCTAAATATGAAATTTTTGGAATATTATAAAAATAAAAAAATTGTTGTTCCCGGCGGAAACGGATTCGTTGGTAATCACATAGTTGAGATATTGAAAAAAATTCCCTGTAAAATATTTATCCCTCGCACAAAAGACGGAATTGATTTTCGGAAATATACAGATTGCCTATCCTATTTAAATAGCAAAAAACCACAGATAGTTATTAATTGCGCAGCAATTCAGGGGGGAATTGCCTATCACAATGGTAAGCAGGCTGATCTTTTTATGGACAATATGCTTATGGGAACTTTCCTTATGAAAGCTTCGCAACAAGTAGCTGTAGATAAATTCATTAATGTAGTTGCAGGATGTTCTTATCCTGGTTATTTGGAAATTTCGGAAATGAATGAAGATGATTATTGGAGCGGAAAACTACATGACAGTATTTTTAGCTATGGATTTGCGCGAAAAGCGTCAATTGTATATGGCCTTGCATTGAAAAAGCAGTATGGTTTTAGCTCAATTCATCTTATTATGGCAAACATGTTTGGGCCAGGCGAGCATTTTAATCCGCAGCAGAGTAAAGCGTTAGCCGGGTTAATAAAGAAAATTTACGAAGCGGAAGAAAATAATCTTCCGGAAGTTGAAGTATGGGGAACAGGTAAGCCGGTAAGAGATTGGCTATATGTTAAGGATGGGGCGGAGGGAATTTTAGTGGCAGGAGCAAAGTATAATGATATTGAGCCGATGAATATAGCAACAGGAATAGGTGTTTCTGTAAAAGAACTGGCGGAAACAATACGAAAAATAATCGGATATAAAGGAAATTTAAAATATAATATTTCCAAGCCTGATGGTGCGCTTCACAAGACTTTTGGAATTCATAAGATGAAAAAAGAGTTAAAATGGTTACCCAAGACTTCGATAGAAAGCGGCATTAGAGAAACTGTTGCATGGTTTTCTAAAAACTATAAGAAAGCAGTTGCATATTAATTTGAAAACGCTTGCTGTTATTGGTGGGCAGGGAATGTTAGGGTCAGATTTGGTTAGATATTTAAGCCAATCTTTTCTAGTTACTTCAATTTCTAAAGAAAATTATTCTCAATTTATAAATCATTCATTTGATGTGGTAGTAAATGCTAATGGTAATAGTAAGCGTTTTTGGGCGGTCAAAAATCCTTTAAAGGATTTTGTTTTATCTACGGTTTCTGTTTACAAAAGCCTTTTTGATTTTAAATTTAAGACCTATATATACGTATCCTCAAGCGATGTCTATGTCGATCATTCAAGTATTGCTTCAACCTCTGAGAATCAAACTCAAGGCCAGAATAAATTATCGCCCTATGGGTTTCATAAATATTTAAGTGAAGAAATAATTAAGAATCATTGCAAACGCTATTTAATCTTGAGAGCCTCGATGGTATTAGGGAAAAATCTTAAGAAAGGGCCCTTATTTGACATAGTTAATAATAATCCTTTATTTATATCTAAAACTTCTCGTTTGCAGATGATAGATACAAAAGAAATAGCAAATGTAATATTTTTTTTAATAAATAAGCAGATAAAAAATGAAACATTTAATGTAGGGGGAAAAGGCGTTGTTGATTTTGAAAAAATTCAAACTTATTTTTCTACCCCTGTTAGTTTTCAAAATGAAAATGAAACGCAAATTTATGAAATGAATGTGGCAAAACTCAATAAATTATTTCCACTAAAATCTTCAGAGGTGTATTTGCAGGAGTTTATAAATACCCTAAAACAGTAATTTTAATATGAAAAATAAATCTAAAAATAAAAATATCCTTATTCTGGGGGGTAGCGGATTTATCGGATCTAATTTTTTAAATTATGCTTTAGGGCAAGGAAACAATAGCGATAACAATGATTTCAGCTCAAGTAAATTACAACATAGAATAATTGCTCCCGACCATAAAGAGTTGGACATTCTTAACGTAGGTCAGCTAAGCGATATATTTAAAGATTTATCTCCGGAAATTGTAATCAATTTTGCAGCGCATAGGGATGCAAATTCTGCCGAGCTTCAAAGGGGCGACATGCAGGGATCTGCTTGGTTAACTAATGTTAAGGGAGTTGAGAATCTTTCCAAAATTTGTAAAGAATATGATAGCTTTCTTATCCACATATCAACAGATATGGTTTTCTCCGGGCTTAAGAACAACCCCGGACCATATAGTGAAAAAACAAAACCGGAAGAAAAAGCTGAAAAGCTTTCCTGGTATGGATGGACAAAGGCTGAAGGGGAAAGAGTTCTTAAATATAATGCAAGTGCAATAATCAGGGTCGGAAACGTAACTCAAGCTTTGTATGATCTAAAACTTGATTATGTTGGAAAGATATTGTATTTGTTTGATGCAAATAAATTATATCCGTTATTCAACGATCAGTATCTTTCATTAACATATATACCTTCAATATTCAAAGTTATAGAAACTCTTATCAGAAAAAAAATTAAGGGAGTATTTCATGTTGCTAGCAGAAATATTTTTACTCCCTATGAGTTAGGTGAATATTTAATTAAGAAAATGAAAAGTAAAACGGGTGCAATAAAGGGAGTAAGCATGGGTGGCTATCTTAGAATTGCCCCCCATAGATATCCCCAATACGGAGGACTATTGGCAGAAGAAACATCAAAGCTATTAGGAGTGAAATTGCTTGACTGGCAACAAATTATTGATGTTTTTGTTGAAAAAATGGGAGCCATCCCTAACGCTTAAGGATAGAGTAAAATATTCCAAGTAGACCCGCGATAGACTCAGCTATTTTCGTCACAATAAATAAAAAACTATCTTTTGGCCGAGACAAAAATATTCTCCATTTTTAATATGTGATTCTCGAATCGGAAAATATCCTTACATTTATCAAGATATTTGCAAGAGTTTTTAACTACAATTAAATAGAATTTTAATAGATGACAAATCAGGCATTTAACCTTAGAGTTTATTTTTGTACAAGAATTGCTGTCCCAAGTCCGCCGTTGTTTTTCCAAAGCGGGTCAAGTATTGCCAGAACAAAAAGAAAAGGAAAAGTAATGCCTGCAAGCACAAAACTTCTCGAAAGCATAATATGATTTAATTCCCAAGATAATTTTCCAAAAAAACCAAAGGTTTCCATGGATTCGATTATTTTAAAGCCAAATTTATTAAGGGATATTTCTAATTCTTTTTTTGATATCCCTTCGCGCATATGATCTTCGTGATGCCATTCCTTAAGGGATCCAAAAATACGTTTTTGATTGGATTGTGGGACATGAATATATAGATATCCGTTTTTATCTAAAACCTTAAAGAAATTTTCAAGCGCTATTTTGTAATTATCTACGTGTTCAAGTACGTCAATATTAACAACTAGATCATAATGGTTTTTTTTATTGTTTATTTTGGTTATGTTCAGGTATTCGAATCCAATATTTTTTAGTCCTAATTCTTTAGCCATTATTTGGCAGGATTTTAACTTATATTTATCTATATCTCCTCCGGTAATCATTGCTTTAGGAAATGTTTTTCCGAGTAAAAATGTATAGGCGCCAATACCGCTTCCCGCATCAAGAATCTTTTTTAGTTTTTTATTTAAAAGATTGGAAGCTAAGATTTTTTTAAAATACATGCTGCGGATCTGAAATCCGATTTCCGGTATTCCAAATAGCATTATGTAAATTTTTTTAAAAAAAGAGATTTTTAAATTATCCTTTACTTTTTTTTGATAGCGGTTACTAATTTCCCCAAATGATTCAATGAGAACGTCAAGATGATTAGCATATTCTCTACCAAACATACTAACTATATCTCCTTGCTTTTTTAAAAATATTCAGACTTTCTTTTGCAGATTGATCCCAATTAAAACCATTTGCCCACAGCGTTGCGTTTTTGTTTAATCTTTCACGGAAACTATTATCTTTTAGAATTTCACATATTTTATTAACAAAATCTTCTTCGTTCTGTGCTAGGAGTCCTGTTTTTCCATGCTGAATTGACTCTGCTAAACCCGGAACGTCAAATGATACAGCTGGCGTGCCATATAGATTTGCCTCAATAACCGCCATGCTCCATCCTTCTCCGATTGACGGATTAACAAAAAGCCATGATCTGGAAAGCAATATCCTTTTTTCCTCATTACTTACCGGTCCCATTAATTTAATTCTTCTTCGTAGCGGGTTTTTCATAATTAAGTCAGCCAGGTGCGATGCTTCAGTGCCCCATCCCGCAATAATCATACGAGTTTTTGGTACTTTTTCAACTATTTTTTGAAACATGTTGACGAGTAAATTAACTCTTTTATATCTTCTAATTCTTCCTAAATAGACAATTGTTGGATTCAAAAACTTTTTAGCTGATCTTTTTAACGGTTGAGATGGCGAATTCATTCCGCAATAAACAACATTTATATTGTCTTTTTTAAAACCAATATCTATAAGTTGTTTTTTCGTAGTTTCTGATATGGCTATAATTGGCAAATGCCCATAAAGTAATGGAAAGAGAAATTTTTCTATTGCAAATCCAATATGGCTCAGAGGAGGAGAAAATTCATAGAGAAATTGTTTTCCATGGATATGATAAACGTAGCATATTTTTGGAACTCTGCAAAAAAGAGGAGTAAAAAATGGGATGCCGTTTTCTACATCGATTACGATATCTACCTTACCTCTAAAAAGTGTAAAATAATAATATATTGCCCAAAGGTAAACATTAAATCTCCCTCCTTTTCTGTATATTTTTATTCCATTAATTATCTCAAAAGATGGTAGATTTTGATATGGGTCCTGACCGCAGAATAATATGACTTCATGTCCCATTTTTACCCAACGTGAGGCTTGCTCAAAAACATAAATCTCGCCTCCGCCAGCCCAACTATGCCTGAGATCCCTCCAGTTAA
>MFPH01000058.1 GCA_001782645.1 Candidatus Levybacteria bacterium RIFCSPLOWO2_12_FULL_37_14
TATTTCATTATATCTTCCATCCCTCTCTGTTAAAGAGAATTGGGAAAAAGGTTCTGATCCTGCTTGAAGAAGAAAAGGAGTGACTGCAGCAATATTCTTATCCAACCATACATATTGAAACGCATATCTAAAATATGCTGCAATTTGACTTTCGGGCAATGCCTCCTTGGACCAACCTGTTTCTGTAATAAAAACAGGAAGGTTTTTACTGCTTAATTTGTAAGCTAAATTTTTCTCAAAATTAAAACTATAAATACTCTGACTGGTTAAGATGTATGGCATCTGCTTAAATCCCGGATTTGGATACGAATGACTCCCAAGCCCATCTATCAAACCAAAAACTCCGGGCACAGCATTATTCATTGCTATCATGTAATCATATTCATTCATAAACTTTCCGTCAGCATTTGGAGCAGCATTATCAAGTCCGGATGAGATTATAAAAAAATCGGAACTTAAAGACTTGAAGATTTCAGTCGCATACTTTAAAATCTCCGCATATTCTTTCGGATTTGGGCTTCCTCCCCACTCATCACCCCTATTAACTTCGTTAAAAACCACGATATATTTGTTTTTCACAGGCCAATCAAGCGAATTTAAAAAATTTGCAAAGTCCAGTATGTCTTCTTCGCTTGGTTTTCCCCAAACACTCGTATTGAAATAATCTCCTGCTGTCGCAAGCCTAATAATTGGAATCAAATGAAGTTTATTTGCGTTATTCATGAACTCTTGCCATTTTTCTATATTTCTGTCTCCGCTTTGTATGGGAATTGTCACATATCCCCAATCTCCGCCACTTGAATTAATAAGTTCCGAAGCTTTATTCAATTCTTCAGGAAATAGGATATGAACTCCCATTTTATTATTTGGCAAAGATAAAGGATCTTCTATGGCAAACAAAGCTTTAGGAAGCAAAAACAATAAACAAAAAAATACAGTTAGAAATATAAGCAAAAAACGTTTCATGGAGACTATATTATACACCCTATGCTTGATATAAATTATTTTTCACCGGTGTACCTTCGGAGAACGGGAATTTTGAGAGCAACCACTCCGACAACTGCTATTGTTGCAATTCCGCCAACAACAACCGACAATGGAGCTCCAATCATGGCAGCGAGCATTCCCGCTTCAAATTCCCCAAGCTGTGGACCTCCCATAAAAAATATCATATTTACAGAAGTCATCCTTCCCCTAATATAATCGGGCGTTGTCAGCTGGCGGATGGTATTTCTTATTATCGTACTAACACTGTCTCCAACCCCGACAAAGAAAAGAGCGAAAAACGAAATTATAAACATCTTGGAGAGTCCAAATACAACCGTTGCTAATCCGTATATAAAAACCGCTATTAAAAGCGTTTTCCCCTGATTCTTTATGACTCCCAAATGGGCGAGAATGTAACCCGATAATACGGCGCCGATTGACTCTGCCGCATATAATAATCCGTAGCCTTTTGAGCCTACATTAAGCACATTCACTGCGAAAATCGGCAAAAGCGACGTGGCCGAAGCAAAAAATGTACTAAAAAAATCCAAAATCATTGTTGACCAAATAATTGGTTTCGATTTTACGAAAGATAGTCCTTCCAAAATAGCTTTGAAAGAGATTTTCGACGGTTCGCCTTCAACTTCACCGGAAGTTTTCATTAAAACTAAAGCGACAATTACTCCGATAAAAGAAACCGCATTTATGAAATAAACAAATGCCACTCCGAACTGTCCGATAATTATTCCGGCAAACGTAGGTCCCACAATCATCGCAGTCCGCCACATAATCGAATTAAGACTCATGGCGTTGGTTAAATGATCTTTATGCACAAGGCTTGGGATAATGGCCTGTCTGGGCGGAGAATCAAAGGCAATAGCAATAGATGAAATAGCCGTAATAATATAAATAATTAAAGGAGTAGCAATATTAAGAAGTGTGGCGAATGCCAAAAATACGGAAACGGACATCAGAACAATTTGAGTAATAAAAAGAATTGTTTTGCGATTACGCGCGTCAGCCACAGCGCCACCTATTAAAGAGAAGAACGCTATGGGAATAAATCTGGAAAGTCCAATTAAGCCAAGTGAAACTGCGGAGTGAGTAAGTATAAATATATGCCAGTTAATTGCGGCAAATTGCATTTGAGAGCCAATATTGGATATCAAAAGCCCAATCCACAGAAGTCTGAAATCTCTGTATCTTAATGCAGCAAATCTTTCAGATTTAACGTCAATTTTATTCACCGAATGATAAGTATAGCAGAATAATTGAATATTTAATGATGTTAGGTGGTGAGATTCCTATGTAGATCTAATTTTTTTCAAATCCTCATGGGAAATTCTTGCAACTAAACTTTCAGCAATTTTTCCGGACGATTCAATCCAATCTTTTGGACTACAAGGAATTCCATTTATCCAGGCTGTATCTATCACCATTGATTCTTTCCAAAGAAACTTTTTAACTATTAGCGGTGACCAAGTCAGCTCATTTGAATCCCTATACGTATAGTAAACCAGTTGCAGTATTTTTATGGAGAGGATTGGGAAAAGGATATTGATGATCCGGACTTGGAAAATAAAGAAGATTGATATAACAATCTAATCATCAGTTCGAATCCCAAGAGGATTCTTGGTTATAAGTTGTTATAGCCAAGTTTCACCAGTGTTCTTTTTAGTGCTTCCTTGAGTTGGTTTCTCCCAAAACCACTTTTTAGAAAAACTTCTCTTGCTTTAGCATCTGCTTTATCAATGAAATATTCATAATGAATAAGTTTAAGCGGTCTCCTATCTTTAGTTGATCTAACTTTTCCTTTGGCATGTTCTGACAATCTATTCTTTAAATCAGAAGTGAATCCAATCTAGAATCTTTTATCTTTTAAACTAAGAAGAACGTAAATGTAATAATGCATTTTTAAAGAAGTCTAACATCTTAAGATTATATATAAAATAAAGGGTAAGTCAGACTTGCCTATTCCTCGCAAGCTCTCAACCGAGTTTGACTCGGGTGACGCCAGAGGGATTCGAACCCTCGATTAATGGGCTGAAAACCCACTGTCCTAGGCCGCTAGACGATGGCGCCAATACTACAATTATATCAATTTTCCTTAAAAAACCCAACACTCACTTAAGAGCCTTAGGTAATAAACTTAATTTTAAGTTTATTTTAATTTTTTGCGTAGTTCTTCGACAGCGTCTCTTGCGCTATTCTGTCCTCCAAGACCAAAAGCAATACCCCCGGCAATAGCGAGCATTACAACGAAACCGGTAAATAATATTCTGATTAAATCCGTAGCAACACCTAATTGATTAAGTACTGCCAGAATTACAAATACATTTACTGCCCAACGGGCAACAGATGCAATGCCGTTTGCCGTGCTCGAAGATACTCCTTTTACGGATGCCAAAATCAGATCGTGAGCAAGACTTCCTAACACAAATCCGACAACAGCGATGATAGCCGCAACAAAAACATTTGGTAAGTATAGTAAGAATTCATTAAGAATAGTTACTACTCTGGGCAATCCCCAAATGTCTGTTGTTGGAAGCAGGAAAATGATAATTACGAACCATCTGACAATTTCGGAAAATATGTTAGACCACACAAATTCCTGCTTTGCTTCGGGCACACCGTATTTTCTTAATAAGCTTTCTATCTTAAGTGCTTTGAAAATTCCTAAAACTACCTGTTTAAGAATGGAAGCAATAATTATGCCTATAAGAAGAACTATTGTGCCGGCAATGATTTTTGGCAAATAACTGACAACTACAGCAAGACCGTTGTTAAGAGAAGCAAGGAGTGTCTGACCAATATCTTGCGCCATATACGTTTTCACCTCCTTTTTACCCGCCGACTTGTCCGCCAAAGCTTCAGCGACGGTGGAAACTTTAGTGAAGGCGGGCCCACCACTCGAGTTTATTTAGTTTTACTTCCCTTGTCAATAGATTTGAGTATTGTTATAATAAAAGTCTGCAAGTAATTGAATTCTGCTTTGCAGAAGGGTCGGTAGCTCAGTGGTAGAGCAGGAGCCTTTTAAGCTCTTGGTCCTGGGTTCGAATCCCAGCCGGCTCACTAAGTTTAAGGGGCTAAATATTTTTAACCCAGGTTCTAGAATTTTCGCCCGCTGGATTAAAGCCTACTTTTGCCCAGAAGCCTTCAGAAGCAGCCATTACATGCGTCGCTCTAATTTCCTTAATTTGATACTCTTTCACTTTAGGTTCTACTCTTTCCATCCATAGCTTTCTACCTAAACCACTGCCCTGCAGATCATGCTCAATTTCAAAGGAGTCACATACCATTATCTTTCTTCCTTCAAAATTTTCCACTCCAAGCGTAGCTTTGCCTGCCTCATCTGTTATTTCATATTCTTCCTCATTTTCGCCGTCCATATATGTTACCACTTCTCCTACCCTAGACAAATCTGTTCTTTTCCATTCCATAATTCCTCCGTCTCTCAGTGTCCTATTCAGAAAAGGCTCAAAGATTTCCCTTAGGGTAACAGATCTTTCTGAAGAATCGCCATATTCCAATGTAATCGTTTTTTCGGGATTATCAATTTTCTCATGCAGAGAACTGCCGTCTTCAAATTTCGAACCTGCTTCATCAGTCATAATTTCTATTATTATATTTATTTCAGTAATCAAATGCAAATAATAATGTCAACAACTTTTACTTCAAAGTGAAGCGTTATGAAATATATTCTCTTAATTTTTGATAAACCTGTTGGTATTCTTGTATAATTGGTTCGAAGTCCGAGATTTCGGGCTCACCCAATGATATTTGTGTTTTTAGAGGCTTTTAGCCTCAAAAGATTTTGGGAAATTCTTCAAAATTAAGCACATAACCCAGAACCCCGTTAGGATTCGAACTAGTGATTAGATTGCTGTACCAACCTTCTTCATTTTCCAAATCCAATCCTTCACTATCCTTATCCCAATCTTCTCCATAAAAGTGTTGCATTAACCCACAACATAATTCATAAACAAATGTTTGTATTTTCTTCAAATCCTCATCTGATAAATCAGGATAATATTTTCTTATTACATCTATAGGCAACATCTATTTTAGTCACCTCCGTTTCAATAATAATTAAGCCAAATCAAATTGAAAAGCAACCCATAGTTATGGTATACTCACATAGTTATGACTTTGGAAGTATTGGATCATAAAAATAGTTCCATCCATGAGGATGGTATGAGTAACACAGAAGAGAAGATGCTTCGGGGAAGCCTACTCGATATGTGGCATTTATATCAACATCTTTCTACTACTCCTGAGAAGCTATCGGATTTAACTTTTTTTGATACTTTAAGCGCAAGGAGTGGCATGCTTTTCCCTGATTTTTTCAATGCTGTCCATAGATTTTTTGTTCCCAGCCGTTTTAGTATTTCCAGAGTTAATCGAAAACCACACCCAGAGGGATTAGATGGTCTAAAAACAGAGCTTGATGAAACATTTAGCGCTATGAATTCCAATTGGGGATCTTATGGACCTTTCTTTGAGAAACATCCAGAATTAAGATATCTGAGGGAGTTAAGTTTTGGGGCAGAGGAAAATAGAGAATTTGCAGCGAAACTGCCGTTTTTGCGTGGAATAGAAGCTAATCATTTGTGGTCTATCGTCGAATACCATCGTTTGCGAGGCAATCTTGGTTCTTACGTTACCCTTGATACAGCCATTTCCAGAAACAAAGACGTTGGCACGTTATTTGAAGAAGATGTTGCAGCTTATCCTGGCGATTTCATGATTTATCTTCTGCCTTATGGCAAAGTTGCAGATAGAGTAGCTGAGTATCTACCCTTACTAAAACATGGAGATTTAATTGGATTTGGAACAGTTGCTTTAGCAGAAGCAAATGGACAGCAATTTGTTGCAGTAACCACCCTTCAAACAGACCTTCTTCGAAAAGATCATGTTGCCGAAGCTGCACCGGAAACAAGATTTGCACACTGTGAGATGAAGAAAAACAGCGATGGAAAATACACTGTTCCTGGTGGAATTAGCAAGCGTTATCTTTCAAGATATGATTGGGCTCATCGTTTAGTCTCTACTGTTGAGAATGCGGTTTTGGAGATATCGGGACAAATTCCCATTGCTGGGGTAATTATGCCAACACTTTCTACTTACGGAACAAGTGAATTTCAACGTCTATCTCGTTCTCAGTATGCAAGCGGGTTATATGAATCATTTCCTAGAGAACGTGGTTATCAACAACATGAATTATCTCCTGTTTTTCCTTTGACAGAACACTGGGAAAAAGGAGCAATATCCGGTTCTGGAACATGGTGGGTCAAACCAACAGATAAACTGGGAACAGAATAAAACAATTAAAGTATTTAAAGATGTAAATTAGCCTCTTTTTTGATTTTCTTGGATTTTGTCTCAAATTTTGTATAATATCCTTACCGAATGATTCTTGTGGTGAATGTATCTTACTGTTGGGGAGCCCTTCGACTTCGCTCAGGGTAAACTGATTTGGCGATTCATCTTGGCCACAGGGATCGAAATCTTTCTCCTTGTAAATCGTCTAATATTCGTCTATAATACGCCTATATGTTCACCCCTAAGTATACGATTACTGATCGTCTTTTAGGTAGTATCAAGAGAATTAACAGCTTGATCAATGAACTCAATAATAGACGATTCCCGCACGTTGTTTTAGTAGGGTTTGAAAAAACAGCAAGAGCAGTTTCAACCTATGCCTCAACTAGTATTGAAGGCAACCCTCTTCCCTTAACCGAGGTAAAAAAAATCCTCAAATCTAAACCTCTTTATATCAGAGATAGCGAAAGGGAAGTTTTAAATTATAATCAAGCACTCCAGAATTTAAATGAAAAACTTGAAAAAGCGCAAGTAAAATTATCTCTTGATTTAATATTAAAAATTCAAAAGCAAATTACCGAAGGATTATTACCTAAATTTGAATTTGGAAAATTGAGAGAAAGACCAGTGGTTGTCAATGATCCCAGAACGCGAAAAGTCATATATTTGCCTCCCGATGTAAAAGACGTAGGGAAACTTATAGATGATCTCATTGAGTTTGTAAGTGACAACCGAAACGAAATTGATCCGCTTATTTTAGCTGGTATTTTTCACAAACAAATGGTAATTATTCACCCTTTCATGGATGGAAACGGAAGAGCAACTCGTCTTGCCACAAAAGTATTGCTTGCTGAAATGGGACTAAACACATTCAACTTGTTTAGTTTTGAAAATTACTACAACAAAAATATTACTAAATATTTTCAAACCGTAGGAGAATTTGGTAATTATTATGAACTGGTAGATAAAATCGATTTTACTTCTTGGCTGGAGTATTTTACAGGGGGAATTATTGATGAGCTTTTAAGAGTTCAAAAACTACTTTCAGATGTAGGAATAAGCCCAGAAACTAGCCTACAACTCCATCACTTAAAAATACTTGAGTTCATAAAAGAAAAAGGATTTATTGCTGATCGTGATTATGCGAAATTAGTTAACAGAGCAAAAGCAACCAGAGCACTGGATTTTAAGAAATTAATGAACTTAGGTTTAATCTCAAGAATAGGCAAAGGTAAAGCAACATATTATGTCTTGAAGGAAAAATAGTTATTGTACTTTGCTATGCATCTTTTAGTCCAAATAAATAGGCAGACTCAGAGTTTAGACCGTCAGATAGGAATAATTCATAGAATTCCCGCAGTCTGTTTAGGGTACTAGCCGGCTCACAAAGTATTATTTTTTTCGAAAGATAACTTCATAGCTGTTTTACTCATGAATCTTACTGTTAATTAATGACATTTTTGATATATTGATTTTTAAAAATCAGATGTATACAATCTTTTCTATGAAAGAAACCGAGAAAGTTTACAGCAAAAAGGTTCCGAGATGCCACGTTGGAATTCTTCAAGAGGCTTAATGGGCGTAGAAATTCCTGAACTGGGAGTACCCATAAAAGGTAAGGTTCGTGATTGTTGGATTATCAATAAAAATGGCATTGATTATAGAGTGATGGTGACAACTGATAGGCAATCTGCCTACGACAGGCTTATTTGCACGGTTCCCGGTAAAGGACAGGTTCTAAATATGCTTTCGGCTTACTGGTTTGATAAAACAAAAGCTCTAGTAGCAAATCACATGGTGGAAGTTCCGCATCCCAATGTATTAATTGCACGAGAGGCTAAGGAAACTTTACCGGTTGAGGTTGTGCTGAGAAGATATATGGCCAAAAGTTCAACAAGCACTTCTATTTATCATAATTATGCTCACCGAGTAAGAAATGAAATTTATGGAATAAAATTTCCTGACGGTTTACAAGCTAATCAAGAATTTCCCATGGGAACTATACTTACCCCGACAACAAAGGCAGAATCAGGGCATGACCAGGAATTAACGGATGAACAGGCGTTAAAAATCGTGGATGCTAAATTAGGCAACGGAACATGGAATAAGGCTAAAGCAGCCGCACATAAAATATTTGAAAGTGGCCGCAAACAATATATGGACAATGGCTTGATTTTGGTAGATACTAAATACGAATTTGGAATAGATAGTTTAGGGAATTTAATGTTAATTGATGAAGTTCATACTCCTGATTCTTCCCGTCTATGGCTTGCTGAAACATATAAAGACAAATTCGAAAACGAACAAACCCCTGATACTTTTGATAAAGATATATTAAGAAGATGGCTTGCAGAGAAAGGTTTTACAGGGGATGGATTAGTTCCGCAGGTAGACACTGCAATAATTGACGCAATGGTAGATGCGTATGTTGCTCCTTATAAAATGGTTACCGGCAGAACATTATCTTCTCAACATGATCCAGATGTAATTTCTAAAGAAGTTTCTCATCATATTAAGGCGTTCGCTTCCCGTTGAATTAAATAAATTCTTTTGTATTCTTGCATAATTTGTTCGGAACGTGAATTATTCGGCTCGCAAATAATAATTTCTAACTCTTGTCTCAAATTAAATCTTCTGCTAGAATAATTTACTATGATTCCTGTAACATCACTACGACCGGGAGTGACATTTGAAGAACACGGGGATATTTTCGAAGTGCTGACTTACAATAATATGCATCTTCGCAAAACCAGCTCTGTAGTTCAGGTAAAGGTTAGAAGCTTGCGAAGAGGCGGAACAACTGAAAAAACTTTTGGAAGTAATGGAGAAGTAAATCCTGTCAGAATAGAAAAAAAAATACTTCAATTCCTCTATAGAGACCCGCAATCCTGTTACTTCATGGATCCTCAAACATTTGAGCAGATTAATGTCCCAAGTAAAAATCTTCACGGAGTTAATTACCTGAAAGACGGTGAAAAAGCTGCTATTAGTTTCTATAAAGACGAGGCAATCAGCTTGGTCATTCCTCCAAAAGTAAAGCTCAAGGTTACGGACACCAATCCGGGAGTCAAAGGCAACTCCGCAACCAGCGTTCATAAGGACGCAACGCTGGAAAACGGACTAACAACCAAAGTGCCATTGTTTATAAATATTGGAGATGAAATTATAGTTGATACCAGAAACGGCTCCTACACCAACCGCGCATAAGTCTTTTTTCATTATTTTCCTTTTGAGTCTAATTTTATGAGGTAACCGTCTGATGTTATAGGGACTATTCTCGCAGCATACAATAATTTTATTATGCGTTTTAATCCCAAGCAACTATCTTGATATGCGTTTTTCCCTTTAAAAAGATCCAGCAATACAACATAGACTGCAGATTTCGTAGATATGTTAATAGGAGCTATGTGTCCGGATAGGACAATAATATTCCCATCTATTGGCTGGAATTCTTTTGCGTAATCGACATTTTCCCTAATGATATCGTGCAATTTTGATGCGTCTTGTCTTTCAAACATTTTGTTTTCAAACAAATGGTCAACAACAAGCGTACTATCTTTGAATCCAACAAATGCAGAGTTAGGCTTACCAATTTCCCTATTGCATTCTTTATTGTAGATTCTTCTGCTATTTACATGAAGTCCGAACGCCAAAGCTTTTCTGCCTCTCACAGAACTTGTAGTTGCATTTAGAAATTCCGGCACCTCAACTTCCTCAAGCCAGCATATTACTTTAGGCGATAGCGGTATTCTGTATATTGGTCCTGCGATAGTTTCCTTTACTAAAAATGCATTTACGGGATGATGAACCGGAGATTCAACTTTTATCCTTCCCAAAGTATCCCGTTTTGACGGTATTATTTTTACCAAGCTTTCTGCAGACATAATTTGCTAGTATAGCACGACTAAGATATTTTTCCCATACGCCAAAAGCCCGTTGAATGATTGGGGAATTGGGAGTATAATATTGGATCAACTTTGCCCCAGCAAACTGCTTACTTGTTCGCATGGTTTACATCCATGCCTCACAAGAGCGCATTTACGGGGCAGGCAAAATTTCGATCCTAAATATGGACAAGATAATTATTAAGGGAGCCAGAGAACATAACCTCAAAAATATTGATTTGGAAATTCCCAAAAATAAATTAGTGGTATTTACCGGCTTGTCCGGATCGGGCAAATCCTCATTGGCTTTTGATACTATTTACGCCGAGGGACAAAGGCGTTATGTCGAAAGTTTATCCTCTTATGCCAGACAATTTTTGGGAATCATGAAAAAGCCTGATGTTGATCTGATTGAAGGACTTTCTCCTGCAATTTCAATCGACCAAAAATCAGCTTCTCACAATCCAAGATCGACTGTGGGAACAGTTACGGAAATCTATGATTATTTAAGGCTTCTTTTTGCGCGGATCGGCCATCCTCATTGTCCAAAATGTAGTCGGGAAATTACTCATCAGACTCCGGAACAGATAACCAATGCAATTTTTGCATTAGCTGAAAAAGAAACCTCCAAAAGAATAAAGATATTAATACTTGCTCCGGTTGTCAAAGACAGAAAAGGAGAATACAAAGAACTTTTTGTTGATTTGAAAAAAAGAGGGTATCGGAAAGTCCGCATTGACAAACAAATCTTCAATATGAATGAGAATTTTATTCTGATTAAAACAAATAAGCACACCATTGAAACTATAATAGACGAAGTTGTTCTGAGTAAAGATACGGACAGATTGAGAATTGCTGAAGCGGTTGAAAAAGGTCTTAAAATGGGCAACAGCGAACTGATTGTCTCAATTATAAAAGATGCGGGATTTAATATTCCTGCCAAACCCAAAAAAATGCAGGATGAACTTTTTTCAGAAAAATTTGCCTGTCCAGTCTGCGGAATTTCCATGTCGGAAATAGAACCGAGAATTTTTTCCTTTAATACCCCTCATGGAGCATGTCCAACCTGCAACGGATTAGGAACGTTATTAACTGTGGATAAAGACTTGGTTTTTAATAATAATTTGTCAATTTCCGAGGGGGGAATACTGCCATATTCGAATCTTTTTGAAAATGAAACCTGGTTTTCCAGAACCATGGTTAAATTCTGTGAAGAAAATGATATTCCTTTGAAAAAAAGATTTAGTGATATAAGTGAAGATAAAAAAGAACTTCTTCTTAAGGGAACAGGCGAAAAACTATATGA
Organism: Candidatus Levybacteria bacterium RIFCSPLOWO2_12_FULL_37_14; assembly: GCA_001782645.1. GTDB lineage: Bacteria > Patescibacteriota > Microgenomatia > Levybacterales > UBA12049 > GWB1-37-8. The sequence continues at coordinate 11,500 of MFPH01000058.1, forward strand.
AATTATCGGAAAAAATAGATGGGGAAGAACTACTGAAATTCACGAATCATTTAGAGGAATGCTTTGGGATTTAAGAGAAAAATATCAATCTACAGATTCTCTGTTTTTGAAATCCCGTATAGAAAAATTCATGCGCTATGAGACATGTACGCAATGTCAGGGAGCAAGACTAAAAAAAGAGTCCCTATCGGTAACAATTGAGGGAAAATCAATTGTTAATTTGTGTGATATGTCGATCGTAGATACTCTGGAATTTATAAAAAAGCTGACCGGAACCCTTACTGTCCGGGAAATAGAAATTGCAAAATTAATTTTAAAAGAAGTAAAACAAAGACTTTTGTTTTTAGTTGATGTCGGACTTGATTATTTGACCCTATCTCGAGGCGCACAAAGTCTGGCCGGGGGAGAAGCTCAAAGAATTAGACTGGCTAGCCAAATTGGATCCGGACTAACCGGAGTTCTGTATGTTCTGGACGAGCCGTCAATCGGACTTCATCAAAAAGATAACAAAAAATTAATTGAAACACTCAAGAAGCTCCGGGATTTGGGAAATACGGTTCTGGTGGTCGAACACGACAAGGAAACAATGGAGCAATCTGATTACATAATCGACTTTGGACCCGAAGCAGGTCAAAATGGAGGAAAAATTATTGCTAAAGGCAACATTTCCGAGATAAAAAAAGATCCAAATTCTATAACCGGAGCTTTCTTGTCAGGAAAAAGAAACATAAAATCAACCCGGGAGATATTAACAAAAGAAAACTTTAGTAATGGAAAAATGTTATCAATTTTGGGAGCAAAAGAACATAATCTAAAAAATATCGATGTTAATTTCCCCTTAAATCGCTTTCTAGTTGTGACGGGAGTTTCGGGATCGGGAAAATCAACTTTGATCAATGATATTCTGTATCACGCTTTGATGCAAATGCAAAATCCTTATCACCGCGATAAACCCGGAAAATTTCAGGCGATTAATGGTTATCAAAACATCAAAAGAGTTTACATGATTGACCAGTCTCCGATTGGAAGAACTCCGCGAAGTAATCCTGCTACTTACACAGGCGCGTTTACTTATATCCGTGACATTTTTGCCAGAACCCGCGACGCAAAGCTTAGGGGATACGGACCCGGAAGATTCTCTTTTAATGTTAAAGGCGGACGCTGCGAAGCATGCGAAGGAGAAGGACAAATAAAAATAGAGATGCAATTTTTGCCTGATGTTTATGTAACATGTGAGGTTTGCAATGGCAAACAATACAACAAGGAAGTATTGGAAGTTCTACTGAATGGAAAAAACATCGCAGATGTCTTAGCGATGAGCGTTAAAGAAGCTCTGCAATTCTTCTCTTTTGTTCCCGTACTGTCTCACAAATTGCAAACTCTCAATGATGTTGGACTTTCTTATATAAAATTAGGACAGCCTGCGCCAACTTTGTCCGGCGGGGAAGCGCAGAGAGTTAAATTGTCTGATGAATTGTCCAAAACCGGACAGAATTGCCTGTATCTCTTGGATGAACCAACCACGGGACTCCATTTTGCAGATTTGGAAAAATTATTACAAGTACTAAGAAATCTTGTTAATCGGGGAAATACTGTTATTGTTATCGAGCACAATTTGGACGTTGTTAAAAACGCTGATTACATAATTGATTTGGGACCCGATGGGGGAGAAAATGGCGGAGAAATTGTGGCATTTGGTACTCCTGAGGAAGTCGCCAATAATCCCCGTTCCTACACCGGAGCATTCCTAAAAAAAGTTCTGTAATGTGTTAACATTGTATAAATCACTAAAGATTTATTGATGAAAAAGATTCTCATAATTTTATTTGTTTTTATTTTTTCCCTATATTTAATTCCGCCTCATGTTTTTGCAGAGAATAATTTTACAACAGACTATTCCGTTACCTACAATGTTTTGGAAAATGCGCTGACACATGTAACTTTTAACATAACCTTGGCAAATAAAACCAGCCAATATTACGCATCATCATATGGTATTCAAGTTGGATTTAAAAATATAGAAAATGTTTTAGCCAGCGACAACGGTGGGAAAATTACGCCTCAAATTTCAAAAAATGACGATGGAAATAATATCGAAATTGTTTTTAATGACAGAGTGGTAGGTCTTGATAAGAAGCTCAGCTTCTCAATATCTTTTGACACCAAAGATATCGCGCAAAAATCCGGAAAAATCTGGGACATAAATATTCCGGGACTAAGTGAGCAAAAAGCCTACAACGCTTTTAACGTCAATGTTATTGTTCCTAAATTTTTAGGAAACCCTGTTTACATAAAGCCTGACACAGGAAAACCCCATGATAACAATCTAATTTTTACCAAAGAGGAGCTTGGGGAATCCGGAATATCTATATCTTTCGGTAAGGAACAAATTTACAATTTTAATCTTCTTTACCATCTGAAAAATTCGAATTTGTTTCCCAATATGGCTGTTCTTTTACATATTCTTTAAGTTCGGTGTCCGAAAGCTGTTCTTTTCTTGGATTAAGCCATATTTTCGCTTTTCCATTAACAGTGATGTCGATTTT
>MFPH01000059.1 GCA_001782645.1 Candidatus Levybacteria bacterium RIFCSPLOWO2_12_FULL_37_14
GCAGTCGCGTATAAGGGTATTGTTAAAAAGCTGATCTACAATTTCAAATATAAGCCTTATCTCGCAGATTTAAGAAATATTCTTGTTGAACTTTTTTATGAATCAATTATCCAGCAGGAAATTTTCCAAAAAGCTTTTAAATTTTCGCCAATTCTTGTGCCAATCCCACTCTCAACAAAAAGATTAAGAAAAAGAGGCTATAACCACTCAAAACTATTGGCAGAAGGTCTTTCCAAAAGCCTTAATCTTAAGTTGGTCGAAGCTTTGCAAAGAACAAAAGATACAAAGTCACAGTTTGGTTTAAAACTAAAGGATAGAAAAGAAAATATTAAAGACGCATTTTCAATTATCCCCAATATCCCCGCCTTCGCCCAGCCTCCGCCAAAGCTTCGGCCGGCAGGCAAGGCCGACATCCTACTGGTCGACGATATTCTAACCACAGGATCCACTCTTCTTGAAGCAGCCAGGATACTTAAAAAAAACGGCGCAAATAAAGTCTATGGATTAACTTTAGCGAGAGATTAAACTTGTATTTTTAGAGTAAATTGCTATAAAATAGGTGGACTGTTTTATGGTTAAACCTAAGATTTCCTATAAATTACTTCCCAGTACCTATATCTTTCTGAATGATTTGGAAAAAGAAATTGCCAAAGCCAAAGCAAGTATTGATCTGCAATTTCTGACTTTTGAGGCGGACACAATTGGCAATCGCGTAGCGGAAGCCTTGTTTAAAGCCAAACTTCGGGGGATAAAAATCAGGTTTATTGTCGATCATTTTATTGATCTTTTTCATGGAGATTATTTTATCCATCGGCCAAGACTGAACCGGGTCTTGCAAAGCATTATTACCGGTAAATGGAAGAGTACCAAAAAGCTCCTTTCCTTGATGTCGGAAAGGGGTATTGAAGTAAAGCACACTAATCCTTTGGGTTTCTTGCGGCGCAAAGCATTTCAGAGAAATCATAAAAAAATAGTCACCATAGACAGCGATAATCCTGCGCAGTCAATAGCTTATATCGGAGGGTGCAATCTTTCAGAGCATAATGCTTCCTGGAATGATTTTATGGTGAAGATGAAAGGGGATATGATTCCAGTTCTCCAAAATGATTTTAATGCAACTTGGGAAGACAAGGATATTAATGGCAGAATTGAATACGGTGATGGCGTTGTTTTGACAGATTCCCCAAAGGGAAATCCTGAAATTATGCCGTTTGTCATAGATTTGATTAATAATTCCAAGAAGCGCGTGATAATCGAGTCGCCATATCTACGCGGCAAACACATCTGGAACAGTTTGATTGAGGCTTCCCTGCATGGAGTTGATGTCCGCATAATTATTCCGCTGCATGGTAAATTGGGCGCTCCGACCGGAAGATCTTTGAAAAAGTTAATAGAGAATGGAGTCAAGGTTTACCGGTTTAAGGAAAACAAAGGAATGACTCATGCTAAAGCGTTGTTGGTAGACAATGTTACAATGTTTGGCTCAAGCAATTTAAGCGAGTTTTTAGCCAAAAGGCTTTCCGAGGTGAGTATCAAGACTCATAACGAAAGCATGGTCAAGCAAATGGAAAAAAAGCTTGACGAGGACATGAGAATGTCAACCCTGCAGGAGGAATAACTACCCGGAAAATCAACGTATAAAGAAATTTTCATATGGATATATTAGCGCATCGCGCATTATTTTACCACAAAAAACCCCGCCCGTCAGGAATGGGAGGGAAGGGGAGATGTTTCCAGATAGTGCTTAATTTGTTTTTTGATAAATCTCCAACCCGCTCCGCTTTTGAGAAATTTTTCCCTGCCTGTCGCATCTTTTCTTTCAAGATAAGCTTCGTAATAAATTAATTTCCATGGGGCTTTGTCTTTTGTAGATATAACTTGTTTTTTATTATGTTTGACTAATCTCTCTCTCAAATCTGGAGAATAACCGATATAAAGACTTTTGTCTTTTTCACTTTGTAGAATATAAACGTAGAACACGAGATCATTATAGCAAGAACTAATGAAGAAACGTTGTCACGTAAAGTCGCCTGCGGCGACCACGTGACTGCCGTAAAATGAGGACTTTCGAGTTTTAGTTGCAATAATGGCTTGCAACGTGATCCCGATGTTTAACTTGTTAAACGAGGGATTTTACGTTGTGGAGATGTCGAGCAGTGAGCTCGAGTCCAAGAAATTACTTCAAAAACTTCTACAAGCTTAGTTGATTATTTTGAGTCGCGCTATTTTTTTCTAATCAACAAGAATAAATAGCGTCAAGGTTGATAAATACAATAAGGATAGAAACCAACTTTCCTCACCATCTCTCAACTGTATTTATGCTTATAAAATCCCATTGAGAAAAGACTTTATAAACAGTTCTTGAAGCTTAAGCTATTGCTAGCCTAAGACTTGGTCGAACGCCAAAAAGCTCGGCGAGAATTAAATCTCTTTCCGCTCTTAAGGCTGAAACGCTATTTCTAGCATTTATAATTTGATCAATTTTACGACTTTTGATCATTGTCGGCTTGCTGTTTTTTAAAGTGCATTCTCGTCGATGCAATGCATCCCCAAGACCAAGAATTATACATAATTTTAATCTCAAAGTCAAGGCCATAAATAGCCTCAAATCAGCCTTGATTTGCCTCTTCCATTTCCTGCTCCACACTTCGCCCTTATTAATATTTGGGCTTCGCGTGGCAAGCTAAATAATGGGAGCAAATATATTTTTTAAAAATACGAAGTGTGTGCCGCGTAGCTTTAGCGAAGTGGTAGAATCATACTATGTACTATGTTTACGTTATCCAACTTCATGATGCAACTTATTATCATGGTTTCTCTAGAAATCTTAGGGAAAGACTGAAGGAGCATCAAGAAGGTTCAGTCTATTCTACGAAGAATTTGAGACCATTTAAGCTTGTATTCTATTCCGCTTTTTTCTCAAAAAAGAAGGCATTAGCTTTTGAAAAATACCTTAAGTCTAGCTCTGGGTTTGCTTTCAGGAACAAGCATCTAATTTAAGGTTTTTGAGAGAGTTTTTTGTAATTTATTCCTGGTTGGCGAGTTCTTCTGAGGTCTGTAAGTCGATATCGCGTTTCTTAATCGCTTCTTTTTTATCGTATTGTTTTTTACCTTTTCCAAGCGCAATTTCAACCTTAATAAAACTTTTAGTTGTATAGATTGAAACGGGAACAATGGTTAAGTTCTGGCCTTCGGTTTTGGATTTCAAGGCAATAATCTCCTTTTTATGAAGAAGTAATTTTCTTGTCCGTTGTTCGTCGTAGTTTTCCGGTCTGGAATATTGATAAGGGAATATCTTGGCATTTATCAAATATGCTTCGCTTCCCATTATCCGAACATGGGATCCGGTTAAATCGGCATGTCCCAAACGTACAGCTTTGACCTCTGCCCCATAAAGATTTATTCCGGCCTCAATTCTTTCCAAAATCTGATAATCAAAAAATGCCCGTTTATTAGTTATTTTCATTTATACGCTCCTTGTCTATGAATAATATCGCTAATATCGACTCTTTTTTCACCTTCATTAATAGAATAAATGATTCTGTATGGCCATGCACGCATGGATCTTCTGTCTTTCAATATTCCTTCCAATTTTTTTCCGGCGTAAGGATTTTGTGAGAGAATGTCAAGTCTTTTGCGGATTTTTGCTTGTTCCGATTTTGGAAGTTTTTTGTACTGTTTTTGCGCGTCTTTTGCAAGCCATACGTTCATAGTTTTACTTATCGAGGTCCTCTAAGCGAACGGTTTGGCCTTTTCTGATTTGATCTTCGCCCTTTTTAATTCTCTCAAGCGCGCCCGGGATGGCTAGTATTTCCGCTGTTTCTTCCAACGATTCCAGTTCTTCCGCACTAATTAAAGTTGCTTTTGGCTGACCTTTGACAGTAATTATAACACGATCCAGATACTTGTTTACTTTTGCAACAAGATTTGGAAGCTGTTGTCTGGCATCAGATATGGAGATTAAGTTAGTCATAATAATTGCAGTGTACAACATTATGTACATCCTGTCAATAGCCATTTTTGCCAAGATTGACTATAAGTTTTGATCAATTGCGGAGTTAACGAGTTAACGGATTAACGAATTAGGAAAATAACCCGTTAGTTTTCTAATACGCTAATCAAATAATTGATAAATTATATTCTACTTACCGATGATTATCGCCGCGTTGGTAGGGGAAGTGGATGGGAGGTCAGACGTTCCGGCAGTAATAGTGTAGTTTTTTGAAAGGTCTTTTTTGAAAAGATCCAGAACCTACATTAATTTAGATAGGTTTCTTTTTTTAGATCAAGAACAATTTTTATTGCCTCTTCGACCTCTTGTAATTTGATTTTTGGTATCACACCAATTTTCTTGATCAATCGTTCTTGGTCAATGCTTTTGATAAATACAGGCAAAAGTACAGATTTTTTATCTAAACCTTTAATTTTGTCTATCAATACCATTTCGATTCCTAAAATCGCAGGCATTTGAGAGCTGGCGGGAACAATAATTACATGATTAGTCTGATGATTTATAAAATTTTTCGATATGATAAGCGCCGATCTTTTTTTATGTATTTCTTTTCCAAAACCAGGCTCAAGATTTATTAACCAAATTTCACCGCGTTTAATTATTCTGGCCATCCTTCAACCTCTGTTGCGCTCCATTCTTTGGCAACCGTTTTATAGAAATTATAGTTAGCCTTAAGACTTTTGCTTAATTCTTTTTCAACATCTCTTTTCTTCGTTAGCTTTTCAGAAACCGCACTAGCAATAAAGCGGCTGCGTTTTCCTTTAGAAACAGCTTGATTGAGATGTTTTAGAATATTGTAGGGCAAACTAATATTTATACGCTGTGTTTGCATAAAAAACTCCTTAATACACAACAATTATACACAACTTTATTCTATTGTCAATAGGTAAGCGCAGGGTAAATGTTGCTGAAACTGACTAATCCATGATTCATAATTCTTGATTCGCTATTTTCCAATAATAATTAGAGCATCTGTGGATGAATCTGGGGATAGGTCGGAAGAGGTTGATTTAATGGTATATTCTTTTGCGAGATCTTGCTTGAGGAGATTTAGAAAATTACTCTGGTCCGGTTTAACTTTAATCGTTACCCCAGTGTAATTATAATTATCCGCGTTTCCGGTTGAGGCAACATTGTAACCGAAATCTTTGAGTATATTTGCTGCTTTTCCCGCGGTACCTTCAACTCCGCTACCGTTAAGAACAGTAATTGATAGCTTACTTCGATCCAGTCCGGATTTGTCTATTGGAGAAACCAGGCTTAGTCCGTCTTTAATCTTTTTTAGTAAATCTTGAGTTTGCAAGCTTTCTTTAGATTTTGTTGGGAATTTATCTTTATTGTCCTGAAGGATTTTTTGCGCAGCCAAGAAAGAATCCCGCGCATAAGTCTTATTTAATTCTACAAGACCTTGTCCTTCGTCATATTTTTTCTGTGCCTGAGGATAAATTTGAGCAAAAAGAGCTCTGGATTTAGCTTTATTCTGTTCTTGGATGCCCAAAAAAACACTGGCAATTAATATCACGGCAATTCCTACAGCCGCAATTAAAAAGAGTTTTTTAATAGGTTGAATTTTCAGACTGGATATTTTTAATTTTGATTTAAACAAATCTAAATATTTGGTAACAGGAGAAACAGAAACCGGAGTTTCCCGATTGTCGATTATTGTTTCTTCGATTACAACCTCTTTTTCCTGCAATCCTTCATCAAGGTCATCAGGTGCATCCATGGGAGCAGCAGCGGGATTTTGGTATTTGATAACAATTGCCGAAATTTTTCCATTTTCCGCTTTGTGTATTTTTGGAGCAAGAGATTCTGTAATCTCGGAAGGCTCAATATCATTAAGGCTAGCATTGAGCTCTTCCTCTGTAACAACTTGTGAAAATGCATCTGTTGTCAAAACTATTAAATCATTCTCTTTAATAAATCCGGAGGAAGAGGCGAGATTTTTTGAACTAGCATTTTCTGAGACTAACGCCAGCCCAAGAGACCTTCCTCTTTTGATAAAAACTTTGGAGTTTCCCAGTCCAAATAGGTATAGAATATTATTCACGAAAGTCCCGGCAGCAAAAGAAATGGTTACTCCTTCAGCTGTATTTTCAAAAACTGTCGCAACAGCCTTTTTAATTGATTCTAAATTTTTATCTTCAATTACAAAAAATTCCTGTTCCAAGCGTTCCAGTAAATCTTTGCCGAGCATGTTTAAAGATTCTATCTCAGAAGGATCTTTCGTTTTTTCCAAAGATAAAACAGCAAAGAGCTTGCCCGCATTATATGCCTGAGACCATGAGTTTAAAGTTGGGGTTGCGACTATCTTCGAGAAGGATATATTATTATCCATTTTCTAAAGTATAACAATTGCCAATAAAAAAAGCGAAATTGCAAGGATGATATGAATTATTGAAAATGTTCTTAAAATGCCGCTGGCATAAGGAAGATGGAGAATCTGAGTCATAACTTTTACTTGAGTGAAAACAACAAAAGTGAAAACTGCATAAAATACGATTACGATCAGAACGACTATCTTGATCCAAAAAATTGGCTGAAGAAAATTAATAAGATTTATGTCCATATTTTATTTCAAATTTAAGTGACTTTTTCCGGTCAGATCTCCAATTATGTGCGTTGCCTCTCTTGGTTTGGGAACGCTAAGCGCTTCGAAATTTCTTTCATCTCCTGCTGTTTGAATAAAAAGGTCACCATAATTAAAAAAAGTTGGAATGAATCCTGACTGGGTATAGTTAACGTCTTGAACATGGGTAAGATTGGTAAGCGCAATGTTGTGGATAACGATATCGGAATAATCTATATCCACAACACGTTGAGAAGTGACAATAAATACGTTGTAAAACCAACGCAGAAAACTTAAGAATACGTAAGAGAAAATTAAGAGATAATAGAGTAAGGTAAAAACAACAGTGAAGCGGCCTGCGGCGGGGGTGGAAAGAAAATCCAGTTCAAAGCTTGATAGTAAAATTAGAATTATAAGAGGTAGCATAATAAGTATGGAAGCTATAAAAATCCATGACAAATTTGTTATCAAATGAGATCTCAGAAATAAAATTATTGACTCATTTTCTTTTTGGGTCTGAAAGGAAACGTCTTTTGGATAATGACTGAAGGTAGAAAAGGTGTGAGAGTGAGGCTTATTTTGCTTAGGCGCTACGAAAATATCTTTCATTTTCTCTCTACATTATACAAGGGTCCGACAATTTGTATATTAGCAGGTGCCCGTAAATTAAAATAGGTCTTAAAATCCGATCCGCCAAAGCTTACCGATCCGGCATCTCCATTAATATTTACAGAATTGGTCTGACCGAAACCAAAATCAACACCTACGGAGATTCCGGAGATATTATTAAATGGCGTTCCTCCTCGGCTTGATAATTCTTGCCTGACTTTTCCTGCATCCCAAGTATCCGTGCCTGCAGGATTTGGTTTATCGGTCTGATAAAGATGTTCTTTTGTTCCGGAATCCTTCTGGATTAGCAATAAAACATTTATTATATCTGCCATTTCTTCGGGTTTAAGCCAGGCTGTTTTGCCATAATCAGATCTTGAGCCCCAATCGCAATAAAACCAGGGTGAATCTTTATCATAGGCGTTATTTTGCAGATCAGAAAAACTTGCAATATTTGAGCCGGTATCCACAACTTTTTTTGTATAAGAAGTTCCGGACCATCCGTGTAAATCTCCTGTGTTGAATGCATATCCTCCATGAGTTGAGGAAAAAAATGCTTTAATAGGTTGTCCGCCTTGTACCATAACCTGTCCCGCAGTTGCATTAACTGCCTGATCCCAATTTCCTCCTTTTGGATCAGGTTTAAACACTTGACATTGCTGAGTTGTACAAATTGAGCCCTGTCCATTATTTGTATAAGCCAAAACATAAGACCTTACGGCAATTGCTTGGGCTTTTAGAGCGGCAGAATCATTATCTGTCCAATTGTCCGGCACTTCATACACTCGTTTTACATAATCTTCCAGAGAATAAGAGCCATAACCATCAACATTTATTGTTGCATTTTTATTTTCTATGGAATCAAAGTTATAATATGCATGAAGAATAGTATCGTAGCTTTGTCCTGCTTTTGCTCTTCCCCAAGCCCCATATTGATTTAAGCCAACTCTGTTAGGAACGCCATAAGTAAAAAGTCCAAATCCTCCTCCAAATCCCGGGTCTTTTCCATTGGTTAAATCACTCGAACATCCGCCGCCACTGAGAGCATAAAGAGGAATATTAAGACTTGCCAATCTCTCGTTTAATATTTGTTGCTGTCTGGCTGATAGAGTCGCGATTTTACCCGTTAGACTTGCTTGATATGTTTTTGCCTCAGAGACGACTTTGTCCAGCGAAATTTTGATAGCGTCTAACTTAATTTCTTCGCTTTCTAAATTTCTTTTTTTCTCTTCAAGATCGGTAATGGAAAGAGCAATATTGGTAATGATTACTTTATCCTGATCTGCTTTCGCTTTTTGGTAGGCAAGATTTTGTATTATTTCACTTGCTTGCGAGCTGGAAAGAAAATAGGAAAGCCAATTGTTATTATAGCCTTCAATATAATTCTTAGCCACTGTTTTGTCAAAAATTATTTTTTTAGCTGTAAGATTTTTGTATCCGTTATTTATTTCCTGCTTCTTTCTAATCAGGTCAGTTTCTATGAAGGCAACTCGTTCTTTGATATTATTAAGCTGAGATTCTAGAGGAGCGGTTGCTGCTTTGGATTGATTGTATGCAGCCTTTAAGTCCTGCAATTGCTTATTGATGTCATCCAGTTCGTCTCCATAAGCGTTACCAGCGTAAGATAAAATAAAAACAGCAAGAATGAGAAGTGTAAATAGTAATTTTTTCTTCATGGCAGCGCTACCATTATAACAAATGTTGCAAAACGAGGAGAAGATTGATATAATCGGGGCATGGAAGACAGTTCGTTTCAATCGCCTATCAACCAATTTAATTATTCTACGGAAACTCCAAAAAAACCAAAGAAATTTATTTATATTGTTATTTTTTTAATTATTTTAATTGGTTTTTTCCTAACTAAAAATTTATTTTTCGGATCTGATAAACAAAAGGAAGCAGCTGTTGCAACTCCAACCCCAACCGAATTTCAGTTCCCAACCGACACTCCGGCATTAAGTCCGACAACAGCGCCCGCATCAAGTCCGACTGTTTCTCCAACCGCCAAATCGGTAAATCCGGTTGATCAGTCAACGGGATTGGACAGAAGTATGCTTTCGGTTGAAGTCCAGAATGGCAGCGGAGTGACTGGGGCCGCAGCCAAAGCAGCAGATGTTCTTACGGGTTTTGGATATAAAATTGCGTCAAAGGGTAATGCCGGTAACGAGAATTATGAAAACGCAACTATTCAGGTAAAAAGCACAAAAAGCAATTTTCTGGCGCTTCTGAAAAAAGATTTGGGATTTAGCTACACGGTGGGGAGTACATCGGCAGATTTATCTTCAGATTCCACAGCCGACGCACTGGTGATAATCGGTAAGTAGCGAATCATGAATCAAGAATCATGAATCATGAATAAGCCAATTCCTAGGTCCCCTTGATTCTTTATTCATAATTCATTATTCTCTTTTTATGTATGAAATAATTCCGGGGATTTTGGAAAACGAATGGAATAAAATTGAAAGAAAAATAGAAATCGTTAAGCCTTTTGCGAAGTCAATTCATATTGACATTATTGACGGAAAGTTTGTTCCCGATACTACTTTTTTAGACCCAGTCCCATTTGTTAGATACAGTCAGAAGCTTTTTTTAGAACTGCACATGATGGTGGAAAACCCAATTCAATATTTGGAGCTTTATGCTAAAGCAGGTTTCAGAAGATTTATCGGACATATTGAGCAAATGCCGGATCAAACAGAATTTGTGGCAAAAGCAAAAGAATTTGGAGAAGTTGGACTGGCAATTGATGGACCAACGCCATTGGAAAATATTGAAGTTCCTTTTTCTGATTTGGACTCCATCTTAATAATGACAATAAAAGCAGGAATGTCAGGGCAAGAATTTAATCCGGAGTATTTAAAAAAAATTGAGATTCAACGCTTCGCTCAGAATGACATTAGAATAGAAGTTGACGGAGGAATAAATGACCAAACAATTCGTCTGGCAAAAGCTGCCGGCGCAAACCGTTTTATCGCCAATAGTTTTTTGTTTAGCTCGCAAAATCCCCAAGAGCGATTTAATTTGCTTACTTCGAAAATAAAATAATTCAATATTGACAAGGTGCCCCTCTTGTTGTATAATGCAGTATATACATGATTATCGATAAGGTTGTTGCGGAATTTGAATGGGATGAGGGCAATAAGGACAAACCGAAAAAACATGGGGTTACGATTGGGGAAGCGGAAGAGGCTTTCTTTGACGATAACAAAGTAGTTTTTAGCGACTGGATACATTCAGCGAAAGAAAAAAGATTTACCTTATTGGGCAAAACACGAAGGGAGAGATTGCTCAATATTATATATACTATTCGGAGGAAAAAAATTAGAATTATTACAGCAAGAGACATTAACGGGAAGGAGGTGCAATTATATGAAAAAGCAGCTTAAAATTCCAAAATTCAAGAATGAGGATCAGGAGGCAGATTTTTGGGCAAATCTAGATCTCTCGGAGTATTTGGAGCCCTCAGATTTTGAACGGGTTAGTTTTCCTGATCTTAAGCCCACCTCCCGCTCTATTTCAATTAGGATTCCGGAATATCTGATCAATAGAGTTAAGGAAAAGGCAAACGAAATCAATATTCCTTACCAATCGCTGATAAAGCAGTATATTAAGAAAGGTGTTTTTTCCGTAAACTAAAGGTTCAAATTGAACTTGACAGAAAAGGGAAAAAAGTGAGAAAGTAAATTAGGAGCCCGCCTAAGCTTACTTTGCGACTTTTCAGTTCTGTTCGAACACGTCGCAAAGAGCGCTTGAGCGGCGGGTCTAAGAAGTTCTAATTCCTCTCGCCAGTTTGGCGAATCGGAAAGAACTTCTAAGAAAGCGGGGTGAGAAAAATGGCGGATGAAAAAATGAACGGAAAATGCTGCTCAGGTCACGCAGGCAAAAAATATATGCTTTTTGGAACTCTGAGCATAGTTTATGGAATCATAAATTATTTAACAGCTGTAATGGGCTGGCAGGCATATATGGCTTGGATAACAGGTGGAATTATTCTTCTTTTAATTGCCTGGGCAAAAAATTCAATGAAAAGCTAGTTCTGCAGAGCAGAATTGACGTTTAATCCTTAGCGGCTAGCTTGTAATTGAGGTGTAGGAGTGGGTACGAAAGTGCAATTAACTGAATTTTCTGTGCCTTTGATAAAGTATTCTTTTCTGCCAATGCAGTCTTTTTAAAAAGAGATATAATTATTTTATTGCATGCTAATTGCTTATAGGTTACGGTAAAGATAATTCCAACAGATGAAAAAAATTAAGACATTGTTAAGATGGGTTCTTAGCATTTTTAGTTTGTTCGGTGTATTAACTTATGCTCCCACAAGTATTCCCGCTTCTATCGTTTGGTTTTTGCTCGCAGCTTTATTAATTCCTCCTGTTGAGACGTTTGTAACAAGTCAGCTTCAAATAAAAATTCCGGTGAAAGCTAAAGTTATTTTGGGCGTAATTTTATTTCTAATAGCGGTAATAATTGCTCCTAAGAGTCAGTCAGTAGAGCAAACAAAAAAATCCGAATCAAAACTTCAGGGGCAAGTTGCTGTGGTAGCAACTTCGTCTCCCACACCAGCAATGCAATCAAATCTCTATAAAGTATCATCTGTTATTGATGGAGATACAATTCAGGTTATTATTGGCAGTAAAAAAGAAATGTTAAGGTTAATTGGCATAGATACGCCAGAAACCGTTGACCCAAGAAAACCAGTTCAATGTTTTGGTAAAGAAGCATCTGCAAAAGCTAAATCGTTGCTTTATGGTAAATCCGTAAGGCTTGAGTCAGATCCAACGCAAGGAGAGAGAGATAAATATCAAAGACTCCTTCGGTACGTGTTTTTAGAAGATGGAACTAATTTTAATATGCTAATGATCAGTGAGGGATATGCGCATGAGTATACTTACAATGTGCCCTACAGATATCAATTAGAGTTTAAACAGGCGCAAAAAGAAGCAGAGGGGAATAAGAGGGGTTTATGGGCAGATGAGACTTGTCTTACAAGTGCTCCGCAACCGTCAGCGCAAGCCAGCGTGATAGTTAGTCCCGCTACAGTTGGTGGATTTATTTGTGCAGGCAAAACTACATGTGGGCAGATGGTTTCCTGTGCGGAAGCTCAATTTTACCTCAATTCTTGCGGTGTATCCCGTTTGGATGGAGATAAGGATGGCGTGCCCTGTGAAAGCCTCTGTAATTAACACATTTCGCGTATTGACAAAGTACATACAAAGATTATAATATGTCTGTGAAGTATAAGGGTTATAGAATCGAGTTTTCTGAAGAAAAGAATCTATTACTAAAGGAAACCAGGGGAACAGGATTTGAGGATGTTATTATTGCTATTGAAGGAAAAAAAATATTGGCAGATCTGAAACATAGAAATAAAAAATATATTCACCAAAGAATATTGGTAATAAAAAAAGAAGAATATGCTTATGCTGTGCCTTATGTAATAGATTTGAAAAGAAAAATAATTTTTTTGAAAACTGTCTATCCCAGTAGAGTTTTGACAGAAAAATATATGAAAGGAGGAGTGAAGTAATGAAAATTATGTTGGATAAATATGAACAACAGGTTGAAGACGCCTTAGTTAGAGGCGAATATATTAGCAGTGCAGATTTAGGTGATACAAAAAAACTCTTTCAGGAAGCAGCTAAAAATTATCGTGAATTACAGGAAACAAAAAGTATTACTTTGCGGGTCAATAAAGAGGATCTGATTAAGGTTAAAGTCAAGGCGAAGAGGAACGGTCTTGCTTATCAGACCTTAGTTAATTTGTTAATTCGCCAATATGTAAAAGGGGAGACGGAGGTAGTTTTATAAAAGGCAGGTTTTTGCGGTTTGTCTTTTGAAATTAGTTAAGGCATTGGAGTTGGGGTCGGAACAAAAGTGCAGTTCGCTGAGTTTTCTGTGCCTTTGATAAAGTATTCTTTTCTGCCAATGCAGTCTTTTTGTATTACATTAGGCGGAACAGTTATTTTATTTGAGTTGGAATTAGAGAGAAGATTTACCATAATGTCGTGCCAGATAGGCGCTGCTCCGGTGATTCCTGAGGCTAAATACTGACTCATCGGACTGTTGTCGTTATTTCCAACCCAAGCTGCTACCACAAAATCCGGAGTATACCCGATTGTCCAGTTGTCTCTTTTGTTGTCCGAAGTTCCTGTTTTGACGGAAACATTATGATTTGGAATATTTAAAGGAGAGTTAGTTCCAAACTCCATTGCGCGCGCAGCATTGTCTGCCAAAATATTGGATATAATAAATGCAACTCCGGGGTCAATTATCTGCGTTTTTTCTCCGCCAGCCGGCGGATTATTTTTTTCTTCCAAAACATTTCCTTTAGAATCAGTGATTTTAAGAATAGGGTTAAGATTAACTTTATATCCTCCATTTGCCAAAACGCCATAAACAGTTGCCATATCAGTCATTTTTGTCTCTGCAGCGCCCAAAGTAATTGCCAACCCATAGTTTTCAGGATTATTCCAAGTTGTGATGCCCATTTTTTTACCTAAATCAATCATCTTTTGTATACCTATCTTTGAGAGAGTCTTAATTGCGGGGATATTGATGGAATTTGCTAAGGCAATTCTCAAGCTCATTTTTCCGCGGAATTTTCCATCATAATTAACCGGTGAATATACCGGAGAGCCGGGAGAAGTATATGAGACAGGACTATCATCAAGAATTGTTGCGGCAGTAAAGCCCTGAGCTAAAGCTGCAGAATATGTGACAACTTTTATGCTTGATCCGGGCTGTCTTAAAGCAGTTACTACATTAAAATTACCTGAATTAAGATCGGAATAATCTTTGCTTCCCACCATAGCCAAAATATCACCATTTCCAGGATTGGTGACAATAGCAGCCCCGTTGGTTAAATTCAAATAGGCATTTTTTTCAACCTCGGAAGTAACAATTTTTTGCGCCATATCTTGAGTTTTTAAATCAAGACTGGTTGTTACATGCAGTCCTCCTTTTTCCACCATTCCCAATCCGTATTTTTTTACCAGCAAGTCTTTTACGTACATTACAAAATGAGGGGCATAAATAGGGCTTTCCGGATTTGAAAAAATAAGATCTTCTTTTAGAGCATCGTTCTTTTCCTGTAAGCTGATGTATTTTAATTGTTCCATCCTTGTCAGAACTTCTTCTTGCCGGGTCTTCCATGAGTTTGGCGATTCTCCGAAAGGAGAATAATTGGTTGGGGCGCGCGTTATTCCTGCCAAAAAGGCACTTTGCGCAAGATCAAGATCGCTCGCTTTGAGATTAAAATAAACTTCAGAAGCCGCTTCAATTCCCCAAGCGGTTCCTCCGTATGGCGCTTGATTGAAATACATTTCCAAGATTTGATCTTTTGTATAAATTCTATCTGCCCAAAATGCCAAAATTATTTCTTTAATCTTTCTTTTGATACTTATCTCGGGAGTTAAAAGTGTAGATTTAATTAATTGTTGGGTGATAGTTGATCCTCCCTGCAAAGGTTTGCCTGAAATATCTGCAATTGCCGCCCGGACAATGGCAGTAATATCAATGCCTGAATTTTTGTAAAAATTTTTATCTTCAATTGCAATTGAAGCTTGCTGTAAATGTTTGGGGATAGAGGAGAGAGGAACTAGGGTTCGATTCTGCTGAGCATATATTTGATATAAAAGAACACCATTCCTATCAAAGATTTTTGTTGTAAGAGGCGTCTGCTGAAAGTTTAATTGTTTTGGATTTGGCAATTCCTGTAAAAAGATAATAATTGTTAAGGGAATAAAAAAGAACAAAAGAGAAAAAATACTGCCCATTAAAAAATATTTTATCCTGATAGCTACAGGAAGGGGGAAGATCTTAATTGCTTTTATTTTTTTTCTTTTTTTTATTCTTGTAGATTTATATTTTATTATTCGCCAAGAATTAGAAGACATTAATTGCAGATAGCGTAGGATTAGTAAGGGTATTTTGAGAACGAAAAGGGTAATATCTCCGACAAAAGTTAAGAATTGTAAAATATAAAATAAAATTTGCGTTGCTGTTTTCATAGATTCGAATTCCTCACTATGACCCTGAGTTTACCGAACGGGTCATACAGGTTACGAATAGTGATTATACTATAGGAAGTTTAGATTGGAAAGGGTATAAAATCTTACGGTGTAACCGGAGTTGGGTTTGGGTGCGGACAGGTGACGCAATATATCTGATTTGTTACGTCAGTTATGACAAGGTTATCTCTTTCTTCAACATTATTCTCTTGATTTGGAGCGGCTAAATCATTGGTGTTTTTATCAATCTTTACCTTCTGAATACCGGGATCAATTCTAAAAGGTTCTGTTCCTTTAATAAAGTATTCAAATCTGGTTTCGCAGCGGTTAGGTGTTCCGTCCGGAGGGGGAATAAGTCCGGAAAGAGAACAAACTTTCTTCTGAATTATTGCCGGAGGACGGGAAATTGGATGAGGAGTTTTATCTTTTAAAAGATAAGTCATAATGTCATGCCAGATAGGCGCTGCTCCGGTGATTCCTGAGGCAATATTGTTCATTGGGGTATTGTCGTTGTTTCCCACCCAACTGGCGACTACATAGTCGGGAGTATATCCGAATGTCCAGTTATCTCTGAAATCATTGGTTGTTCCTGTTTTGGCTGATACTACTTGATTTGTAATTTTTAAAGCAGAATTCGAACCGAATTCTGCAAGGCGGGCATTGTTGTCAGCTAAAATATCAGAAATTATAAAAGAAACTCCTTCGGGTAGAACTTTTTTGCCAAAAATAGGAGAAGACGGGGGTTTATATTCATCTAAAGTTTTGCCATGACTATCAATAATTTTAAGAATAGGGTGAAGATTAATTCTGTATCCTCCATTAGCAAGAACCCCGTAGGCGGTAACCATTTCCAGCATGGTTACTTCTCCTCCTCCTAAAGTTAACGATAAACCGTATTTTTCAGGCTCTGTAAAAGTCGTTATGCCCATTGCGGATGCAGTTGCAATCATTGCGGGAATTCCGTTGACCTTAAGCATTTTTATCGCAGGAATATTTATGGAATTTCCCAAAGCATAACGCATTTGGATTGCTCCTTGCCATTTTCCATCATAGTTAACCGGGCAATATTTTTTGCCCTCGTTGGTTGGAAAACACAGGGGCTGATCTACAAAAACTGTTGCGCCGGTAAATCCCCTCATTAGTCCTACAGCATAATTAATAGGTTTTATAGAAGATCCTGGTTGTCTTAAGGCTAAGGTGATATTTACGTTCCCATCAATTTTTTCATCAAAATAATCTTTGCTTCCAATCATAGCTAGAATTTCTCCGGTTGCAGGATTTGTAACTAGGGCAGACCCATTGGTAGCATGATATCCCTGGAGCTTGTCAACGTTTCGTGTTACAATGCTTTGGGCTTCTTCCTGAATTTTGGAGTCTAGGGATGTTGTGACTTGTAATCCTCCTTCTTCCACTATTTTTCCTCCATATTTTTTGGTTAATAGATCTTTTATATATAAAACAAAATGCGGAGCGGAGATATTGTTGGAAAAAGTCTGAAATTTCAGAGATTCTTTGATACTATCGTCTCTTTGTTTTCCAGATATATATTTCTGTTCATACATTTTATTAAGTATTGCAACTTGCCTTTTTTTCGCAAATTCCGGATGCGAACCAAACGGAGAATTGGTGGTTGGAGCCTCCGGAAGTCCGGCCAGCAAGGCTGATTGCGCGAGAGTTAAATCGCGGGCCTTTTTACCAAAAAAGGTTTGAGATGCGGCTTCGACTCCGTAAGTAGTTCCACCATAGGGAATTTGATTAAGATACATTTCCAGAATTTTACTCTTTGGATAAATTGCTTCTGTTGCAAAAGCCAGAATTACCTCTTTAATCTTCCTCACAATTGTTCTCTCCGGAGTTAGAAGACTATTCTTAACAAGCTGTTGGGTTAAAGTTGATCCTCCCTGAAGCTCTTGATGGACAATAATCGAAACCAAAGATCTAAAAATGCCTCTGAAGTCCAACGCGCCGTGTTTGTAAAAATCTTTGTCTTCAATCGCAATTGTTGCCTGTTGCATGTATTTTGGAATTTGGGAAAGAGAGACAAAATTCTGATTTTTTGCAGTATAAATAGTGTAGAGTAATTTTTGATTCCGGTCGAAAATCTGTGTTGATTGCGGGGCGCTGGAACTGTTTAGTTTTGTGGGCAAAGGAAGGTCTTTGAGTATAAAAAAATAAATTGTTCCGCTAAGTGCGGTTATAAGAAAACCAATGATCAAGAATGTCCATGCATGTTTCCTTTCGAGCTTTATAAATTTTGGAAACCTTAATCTTAGAATCTTTGAAACTTTCATTCCTGTATAATAACATGATAAGAGAAGGATGTTAAGACTTTTTTCATTGTATAATTATTTTATGCATTTGCCGAATTTAAAAGACGCAAACATAAAGGGGAAAACTGTTTTTTTAAGAGCGGATTTAGATATACCTCTTGTTAATGGGAAGATTGAGGATGATTTCAGACTGTTGTCTGCAATTCCCACAATTAAATATATTTTAAAACAAAATTGCAAAATAATTATCGCCGGACATCTCGGCAGACCAGATTTGAATCAGGAATCAAGAATCAGGAATCCTCACTTCGCTGAAGCTTCGAGGGGCAAGCAAGAATTAAGTTTGAAGCCAGTGGCTGAATGGTTTGCGAAAAAGTTAAGTCATGATTCGTCATTCATAATTCATGATTCAAGTCTCGGAGGGCTTGAGGGGTGGGAGATCGGGCAAAATATTTTTCTGTTGGAGAATTTAAGATTTTATAAGGAAGAAAAAGCAAATGACCCGGAATTTTCAAAAAAATTAGCCAGCCTAGCGGATATTTATGTCAACGAAGCGTTTGCAAATTCTCACAGAAATCACGCATCAATTGCCGGCGTGCCGAAATATCTTCCGCATTTTGCAGGACTTCATTTAGAAAGAGAGGTGGAAGTTTTGTCGGGAATTCTGAAGAACCCAAAACGCCCGTTGGTCGTGATTATTGGTGGAGCAAAAATCGAGACGAAACTTCCCTTGATTGAAAAAATGCACAAAATTGCAGATTACGTTTTGGTTGGCGGAAAACTTGCGGATGAAACTAAAACTTTACTGAAAATTCAACATGAAAAAATTAATTCCAGCTCGGAAAAGAAATCAGCTTTGTTGATAGCGGATTTGAATACTGATAGGTCAGACATTACGCTAAAAAGTGCAGAAAATTTCTTGCAGATTTTAAATCTGGCAAAAACAGTTGTTTGGAACGGGCCAATGGGGAAAATTTCAGATGACAAATCAGTAATAGCAGATAGTGAGCAAGGAACAAAAAAATTGGCGGAAGGACTTATCAGAAACAGCGCTTTTGTAGTTGTAGGAGGAGGGGATACGGTTGGATTTTTAAAAAAAATTTGTCTTTTGGAAACTTTTGCCTGTTTGCCCAAAGCAAGATCGCACTTATCAACCGGCGGCGGCGCAATGCTTTCTCTTCTCTCCGGAGAAAAACTCCCGGGAATAGAGGCATTACTTTGATTTTTTTAATTTGCGCAATTTGCGTTCCGCATTTCTACGGTTTAATGCCCCCGTTAAGGCATACTGCATGTTGCGAGCTTCCATCGCATTTCTAACAAGAGGTTCAGGTATGCCAAGCCTGCGACTTCTACGCTCAATGTCTCTAACTTGTCCGGGCGTTGCTCCAAGTTCATACCAATAATTTCTTTCCCGTAGAGTTTTTTCAGCAGGATTCTTATGAGCGATAGCGTGATCCAATCCGAGAACATCTTTAGATGTGAGGGTAAATGTTTTAGCCCCTGGTAATGCAAAATCAACAAAACCCTCCATGTTGAGAGGGGGAGGCTTCAGAAATGACAATTGATATCCTTGTCTTTCTTTAGGCATTTGTTAGATAATATCAAAACGTTTGCTAAAAGTCAAACTATAGGGTGTAAGATTAGTATGTATTTTTGCGGAATAGAGTTTGAGCGTAGATATTGCCGGCACTCTCAGGACTATTCTGGCTTAACCCTAGGGCAATTAGCGCGTCTGATTATAGGTTAAGAGGAATAGATTGTCAGGAAAAATTCCTCTTGATGGATTTTTAAAAAAAAGATATACTCTTCATATGATACGTGTTGCGATTAATGGATACGGAAGAATTGGGAGAGTAGCGCATCGGGTAATTTTGGAAAAGCATACTTCAGAGATTGAAGTAGTTGCGATTAATGCCGGTTCTTCCACAGATATTAAAGGATGGATGTACCTCTTAAAATACGATTCCGTATATCGTACTTTAAGTTCAAAGTTCAAAGTTTCCGCCTCCGCTAAAGCTTCGGCGGACAAGCAAAACTCAATATTAAAAGATTGCATTGGTTACATTATTATTAATGACAAAGAAATTCCTGTTTTTTCCCAGAAGGATCCGAGTTTACTTCCATGGAAAGATTTAAATGTTGATGTGGTGATTGAATCAACCGGTCATTTTTTAACAAAAGAGAAATTGCAAAACCACCTAACAGCGGGGGCGAAAAAAGTAGTTTTATCAGCTCCAAGCAAGGGCGGAGAGATTGCCACATACGTTTTATCAGTCAATGACAAAGATTACAAAGGTGAAAGTCTAATTAATAATGCTTCCTGTACGACTAATTGCATAGCTCCGGTTGCCAAAATTATGGTTGACAATTTCGGGGTAGAAAAGGCCATGATGACCACAATTCATGGCTATACATCCGATCAGAGACTTCAGGATGGCGGACACAAAGATTACAGAAGAGCAAGAGCTGCAGGACAAAACATTGTGCCAACCTCAACCGGCGCAACAATAGCCACAGGAGAGGCAATTCCGGAATTGGCTGGAATATTTAACGGTTTGGCAATCAGAGTGCCTGTTGCAGTCGGATCATTGTCTGATTTTACATTTTTACTGAAAAAATCAACTACCAAAGAAGAAGTTACGGAAATATTCAAAAAAGAAGCTCAAAATCCGATATATAATGGCATTTTGGCAGTAACGGAAGATCCGATTGTTTCAAGTGACATAATCGGCAATTCTCATTCTGCAATTGTTGATTTGTCTTTAACGCAAGTAATTGGAGGAAATATGGTTAAGGTAATTGCTTGGTATGATAATGAATTTGGTTACGCAAATAGGCTGGTTGAAGAAGTGATAATGGTGGGTTCGTCTCGCGATAAAGCAGGAGGGGATTTCTAAATGAAAAAAGAACCAATTAAGCTTCCCAATATCCGCATGATTACTGTTTCCGGTAGAATTGCCTCTGGTTCTACAACTCTGGGACACAAATTGGCTCATGTTTTGGGGTGGCGTCATGTTGAAGGAGGAGAAGTTTTTTGGGAGGCAGTCCGCACGAAAATGGGACTAGGAGAAAAAGATACAAACTTAAGGCCGGACAAGGAAGATGAAGATTTCGACAGCTCTTTAAAAAAAATATTAACGAGCAGCGAAAACTTAATCTTGGAAACAAAACTTGCCGGATTTAACGCGCAGGGAATTCCGGGCGTTTTTAAAATTGCAATTATTTGTGAGGATGAGCGGGGGAACGATAAGGCAGATATCAGGATAGACAGGCTTATAAACCGGGAAAAAATTTCAATCGAACAGGCGAAGGAGGAAGTAATAGACCGGGAAAAAAACGATTTGGAAAAATGGAGAAAAATGTATGCGGGGGGAGACCAAAAATGGGTTTATTGGGATAAAAAATATTACGATTTAGTGATTAATACCTATTCACATAACCAAGAAGAAACATTAAAATTTGCTCTGGAGAAGTTGGGGTATTGACAGCTACATAATATTGTTATACAATTAGTATTGTTATGTTTACAACAATATCAATAACTAACAAATGGCAAATTCATATACCAAAGTCTCTACGGGGAGATTTTGGTTTGGATAAGCCTGGAAAAGTGGCAATAACAGCAGAGAAAGGGAAAATCATTATTACCCCGGCAAAAAGCACGATCATGCAGTATGCAGGAAAATTGCATGAAAGATTCGATAAGAAAAAAATCAACATAGATCAGATTCGCGATCTAATCGATTACTCCGATTTATGATCCGTTCAGCAAGTTCAGGATCATAGTGAGGCATTCGAACTATGAAAAAGCTCTTTTTGGATACCAATATTTTCCTCAGATTTTTCCTAAGAGACAATGAAAACCAATATCGAGATGTTTGCAGGCTATTTGCAAAGATAGAGGAAGGCAATTTTAAGCCCTATACATCCTCAATTGTTTTTTTGGAATTAAATTATGTTGTAAGAAACATATATAAACTCCCGATCGAAGAGGTTCTTGATTACATTAGAGCAGTCAAGGAAATACGCGGAATGACTGTGATTGGTAAAACCAATACTGATAAGGCGATTAATTTATACAAAAAATATAAAATTAAACTTGGTGATTGTTTTATTGCGAGCCAGCTTCCGGATGAAGCAGTGCTTGTAAGTTATGATAGGGATTTTAAAAAAATAAAAGAAATTAAGTCCCAAACGCCCGACGAGATATTTAAAGAATTGGGTTTATTGGGATAAAAAATATTACGATTTGGTAATTAATACTTATTCACATAACCAAGAAGAAACATTAAAATTTGCTCTGGAGAAATTGGGATATAAAGGCTAAGCCGATCAAGAATTTTTTTAGGAATGCTTCCCAACGAAAATTGCAAGACGGAATATTGCTGCGTTTAAAAATAAAACAGAGAGTTTAAGAGTCAACTTTTATCAGTGGGCGTTGTGTATAGTTGATGGGGAGAGTGACATCCTTCAGATTCCATAAGTTTTATCATGGGATAGTTAAACGTGTAAACTCTTGAATGAATTTGTTCAATGCCGCGTTCTTTAGCAATTTTTTTTGCGTTTCTAAACAGCTTGCGGCCTACTCCTTGTCGCCTAAATTCATTTACTACGGCGATATCTTCGACCCTCGCAATTTGTCGGTGTTTCCAAAACGGTTCAGGCCTTTCAATATTGACTTTTATAACTCCCGCAAATTGCCCATTAATTTCGGCTATTCTTACAAAGAACAGATCAGAATTATCATATGCCTCCCTATATATGCTCCCTACGTCTTCCTTTTTCATGGTTTCCTCATCGAGTATTTCCGGCTCTTTCTGAGCATGCTCCAGCCAGGATTCCATCAATAATTCTTTAATTTGAGGAATATCCTCAATGGCCCCGTCCCGAAGCTCTATATTCGGGCCCACTTGTTCTCTTAGTTCTTCCATAATGCAGGTTAGAGTATACCTCTACGTTTCCAAAAGATCAATCTTCTGTATCTTCTGCATCTTCTGTACCTTTTGACAAACTTTATAATGTATACTATAATACCTCGACCCTTAGGAATTAATTAATTTATATGGTAAGTAGAATAGAAAGAGACAATCCCAAAAGTTGTAGCGAAAAAACTGAAAGAGAAAGATATCTTGCCAGGTTAAAATTAGAGCGCGTAGATGTCGATAATCTTGCGCAGATGCAAGAAATTCTGAAAATGGAAAAAGATCCACCTAACATGGTACATTTAGCAGATATTAGTGAAAAAACCGGAATCTCAGATATAATCCAACACTATAAAAAATCTCCTGAAGAAAGAGACAGTAGAATTATTCTAGATGGAAAACACGTTGTGGCGGTATTTGACGTGTCGCCTTTTGATCCTTCAAGAATCGGAATACCGGATGACGGTGCGTGGAAAATAAAAAGCGCATTTTTAAATCGTCTAGTTGTGAGAAGCGATAAGCAAAATTGCGGAATTGGAACTAAGGCCGTCGCATATGCGGAGGATGTGGCGTTTAGAGAACACGATTACCCTACTTTAATTGCAGGCATTATCTTGGATGACGAACAAGTAATAGCATATGACGAAGCTATTGAAAATAAAAATAGAGATGGTTTCATTCAGAAGTATATGAGAACGGATGCTCGTGGAACAATATATTTAGTAAAAAGAGGGTGGGAATTCTCAGGGGTGCTGCGTAAGCAGGGGGGATTTAAGGAGGGTGTGCTTAATTCCGTCTTGCTTATACAAAAGGATAAAGAGGTTTGGGAGAAAGAGCAAAATCAAGCTCAAAATAAGAATCCTCTTAAGGATGAATAATTTGTAAAGGACATTGCCTTGTTTTTTAAATTCCGTGTGATACAATACCTCCATGAAGGTTTCGGATATCATGCAAAAGCATGTGGAGTCCGTAACTCCGGACACTAAAGTCGTTGATGTCGCTAGAATTATTTTTGGCAGACATGTTAATGGTTTACCTGTCTGTAAAGATAAAAAAATCATAGGTTTTGTTTCGGAAGCAGATATTCTTTCCAAGTTCCATCCCACGATACAAGAATTTACAGAAGATCCTTTTTTGTCCTCTAATTTTGAAAAAATGGAAGAAAAAAGTCAGGAAATTCTTAATTTGACAGCCAAGGATATCATGAGTAAAATGCCAATAACGATCAACGCAGATGATCCTGCTTTACGAGCAAACTCCGTGATGCGACTAGAAAATGTAGGCAGACTCCCTGTTGTAGATAATAAGGGAAATCTTGTGGGGATTGTAACTATGGGAGATATATTCAAGTCTCTAGTTGGCAAGAAGATGCCCTATTTAGAGAGCGAAGAATATCATGATTGGATTGCTAGGCATTTTGATTTAGCAATCGGATGGGAATCAAGGATTCCATCAGAAATTCCGGCCATTACAAACCTTTTTCACAAAAAAGAAGTAAAAAAGATTTTGGATATTGGATGTGGAACAGGAGAACATGCGATTGCTTTAGCTAGAAAAGGTTTCCAAATTGCAGGTATTGAAAACAGCCGGATGATGTTCGGAACTGCTCAGGCAAAATGGAAGGCTCTTCCTAAGGACATTAAACTTAGGGTTAAATTTATTCAAGGAGATTATGTTGAGAGTTTGAAAAAAATAAAAGAAGAATATCAAGCGGCAATGTTTATGGGAAACGCTATGGCACATATTCCCAATACTTATGGCGAAATATTGGAAGAATTAAATCGCATATTGCCTAAGAAAAAATCTGTTATTGTATCTCAATTGATTAATTACAAAAAAGCAATAAATAAAAATAACAGGCTTTACCGTTTTGCTATACATCAATCCGGATTATCCCCTTTGTGGCAGCATGCATATTTTTGGTTTTATGATCCACCTGTCAACAAGAAGGAATTATTAACTTTGAATGCTGGAATTCTTGATTTTGATGGCCGCAGATGGAGTCCACGCGGAATGAATGCGGTACAGACAGTGGCTTTTACAAAAAGGGATCTAAAAAAAACGTTCGAGAATATTGGCTTTTCAAAGATAGTTTTCTATGGATCGAAAAATTCAGAACCCCTACTTAAACATAAATTTAATATGGGAAACAGTGATTGGCTTACGGTTGTAGCGGAAAGATAATAACGGTAGGATATGCAGAAGATTTATCTTTTGGTATTTTCTCTTTTAATCTTTTTATTAGGTTTTAATACCTCCTTTGCGGAAACGCTATCTCCAGCCCCTGTTCCTCAAGTAGATTACGAACTTCCGTATCCGGGGCTTTTACCGGATAGTCCTTTATATTTTTTAAGGATGATAAGAGATAGAGCTATCAGCTTTTTAATTTCGGATCCCTTAAAGAAATCAGAATTCGATCTTCTTCAAGCAGACAAAAGACTCAATGCAGGCA
>MFPH01000060.1 GCA_001782645.1 Candidatus Levybacteria bacterium RIFCSPLOWO2_12_FULL_37_14
TTTGCCATTTCAAGAGTATTTAATCTAAACTTTTTAAGTTTTTCCGTATCGCCCATAAGCTCGATAATAGCTCTCACTATATTATCTTTAGAATAAGAAATAATTATACCACAGTTATTGCTTTGAATCTTTTCTGCATTGAATGGAACATTTGTAAGTATAATTGGTAATCCTGCGCCCAAGTAATCTTTTAGCTTTGTGGGATCTGAATAATAAGTAAAATTATAAAGTTTTTCTTTTTCTGGTTTATAGGCAGCAATTGCGCAAGCGCTCTCACTCATCATGTCATCAAGCTTTTTTCTCTCCCGTATCCAACCCGTGATGTAAGCATATTTTTCAATTCGGAGTTTTTTTATTTTTTCCCTTAAAATTTTCTCGTATTCTCCTCCACCTGCAATAACAAACTTAAAATCAGGAATTTTTTCAATAATCTCCGGAATTGCATCAAGAACAAGCTGCACCCCTTGTTTTTCTATTAAATGCCCAACAAACAACAATTGGTGTCTTTTTACATCTTTAAAATCTCTTTTTATTATATTTTTATTCCAAACGCCAATAGGCACGACTATTTGGCGCGCGGGGTCATTTGGAATTTGAAGAAACTGCTCTCTGCCTTCAGCTATTCGGGGCGAAACATTCCAAACCAAATCTGATTTATTAACGCATATTTTTTCAATTGTGTGAAATATATAATTGAGAATTACATTCTTAAACCTAATTGGCACAAAATCTATTGAATAAAATGCAACATGATTGACTTTCTTCATCTTCTTGAGCAACAAACCAACCAAACAATTAAGGCCGTCAACGCCAAAAAAAAAGTCATACTTATGATTTTGTTTAAGGATTAAATAGAATACCGTTAGAAAATCCAAAATATAATCAAGAAATCCATAAGAAAATTTTCGTGAAAATATCTTGCTAAAAATTTTTTTCTTTTTTTTATATATCTCAAAAAAAACCATCCTTTGCTCATGAAAGGGTAAGCCAATAAACACCAGCTCTTGGGGGTTTTTTTGTATTAGATAATCTTTCAGCGCTTGTGGAGCGCCATAAACCATTTGATGAGTTACAACAATAAGCTTTTTTTCTTCAAGGTTCATGGGGTTTATTAAAAATGACCACTCTTACATATTTCCTTAATTATCATTTCATTGTTATACGTGAAATCCCAATCGGGATAATGTGACTTAAACTTAGAAACATCTGAAATATACCATAGATGATCTCCGCTTCTATTCTCATCGCTATATTCTATTTTTGCCTTCTTATTTAAGATTTGTTCTATTTTTTCAATGGCTTCAAGTATTGATGTATTGGAATGTCTTGATCCGCCCATGTTGTAAGCTTCTCCCTCTCTTGGTTTTTTATAAAAATGATAAAAGGCATTGACTAAATCGTACGAATGAATATTGTCCCTAACTTGTTTTCCTTTATATCCAAAGATTGTGTATTTTTCACCCCTGACAATACATTTTATTAGAAAAGCCAAAAAACCATGAAGTTTTGCTCCGCTATGAGATGGCCCCGTCAAGCAACCTCCTCTGAAAATGGCTGTTTTTAAGCCGAAATATTTACCGTATTCCTGCACCATCACATCTGCTGCCACCTTTGAAGCGCCAAATAAACTATGCTTAGAATTATCAATGCTCATTGTTTCATTTATGCCTTTGTAATATTTATGATTTTTAGGAAGTTCAAATCTAGTTTTTAGTTCAATTAAAGGAAGCTTATTGGGACTGTCGCCATAGACTTTGTTTGTAGAGGTAAAGATAAAAACAGCTCCGGGACAATATTTTCTGAAATTTTCCAAAAGATATAGCGTGCCAAGTGCGTTTATCGTAAAATCAGTTATTGGTTCCTTTGCGGCCCAGTCGTGAGAAGGCTGAGCTGCGGTATGAATAATAAGATCAAATTTATTTCTCCTGAATATTTCTGTTAATTTTTTATTATTTCTAATGTCTATATCATAATGTCTGTATTTATCTTTCAATTGTTCCTTAAGGTTTCTTAATGACCACTGCGTACTTGCTTCTTTTCCAAAAAAATACCTCCTCATATCATTATCTATTCCGTGGATTTCAAAACCCAATGCTCCAAAAAACTTAGCAGATTCGGACCCAATTAAGCCGGCAGATCCCGTAATTAAAACTTTTTTGTTGCACCAAGAATTTTCCATAAGCTTTAAGTTGTAAATATTTTAATTATTTTGTCTATTTCTTCTTCCGTAAGCTCAGGATTATTTCCAAAATACAAACCTTGTTCGTGTACAATTTTAGCGTTTTTATTTTCACCAACAAAATTATTAACGTATTTTTTGAAAAACGGCTGAAGAACCATGTCTCCGCCCACAATCGGTCTAATTTCTATTTTATCCTTACACTTTTCTACCAACTCGTTTCGAATCTTTTGAGATCTGCAAATTACTGGTACGGCAAAATTAGAGATTAAATCGATGTGATCGTATTTAATCGGGTAATACATGCTTGTATTTTTATAAATAGACGCTGCAATTCTTAAAAAATTATTTTTTCTTTTATTTATAATTTCATCTATGTATTTCATTTGCGCATTTCCTATAAATCCGTTTATTTCTGTTGTCCTTAAATTATAGCCTAAATCGTAAAAGGTATATCTTGAATAGAAAGTGGAATTTACGTTATGCTTTACCCTTATCTTCAGTTGTTTTTGCTTAGTTAAATGTCTGTCCCATCCATGAGCCCTGACTATTTGAAGCATTGTTTCAAGCTCTTCATCATCCGTACAAATCGCTCCGCCCTCAATGGTTGAAAGATGATGACCCACATAAAAAGAAATAGTGCTAGCCACTCCAAAATTTCCAAGCTTGCGACCTTTATATACTGTTCCTAAAGACTCACAGTTATCTTCAATCAATATTATCCCTTTTTTATCGCATATTTCTTTTATCTTATCTATATCATCGCAAAACCCAAGCAAATTGGTAAGAAAAAGCATTTTGACAGGATATTTATTAAGTTTTTCGATTAATTTATTGCTTGAAACATTCAGCGTATCAATCTCAATATCTATGGGGATTACTTTTAACCCAAGCTGTATTAAAGGCATAATATTTGTAGACCATGTTACTGCTGAAAATCCCACATAGTCTCCTTTTCTTAATCTTCCCAAATTCAAAAGCGCTTGAATGATTGCAAGATTTGCCGAACTGCCGCTATTAACCATTACACAATATTTCCTCTTCTGCCACTTTGCAAATTTTTCCTCAAATTTACGGCACTCCTTGCCAATGCTAAGCTGCGAAGAATTCATTATAAATTCACAGAGCTTTTTCTTAATTTCTTTTTCTTTATAAAAAGTTGATTTTATAAGTTTTATCATAAAATTAATAAGTTATTTTTCATATTGCCTCATTGCCCCATATGTTTCCCTAAGTCCTTCCTCAATAGAATATCTAGGCTTCCAGCCGGTCAACTTTTTTACAAGAGATATATCGCAAATAAAATTCATTGGACCGGATACCGGCTTATCCAGGTTTTTAATTTTCTTGCCGGATAGTTCCTCTATAATATCTACGATTCGCGCTACGCTTACCGATTTACCTGTACCTAAGTTAACTACCCCGGTATAGCTTGTGTCAAGCAGCTTTATGATTGCATCCGCCGCATCAGCAATATATAGAAAATCACGGACAGGCTTTGTGTTCCACACTGTTACCTCATTCAAAGACAATGCCTTTTGAATCAAAGTTGGCACTAAATCAGGCCTGATCAATCTGGTTGGCCCATAAATATTACTAAAACGGACAATAATAGAGGGGATCTTATCAGAATAAAATTTAACCAACTCTTCAGACAAATATTTGCTAAATACATAGTCATTAACATACGGATTAATCGACTGCGTTTCGTCAACCGGCAGCTTCATTCTCTTAACGTCGTAAAGCAAAATTGTGCTAAAACAAATAAATTTTTCAATTTTTCTTTTTTGTAAATAAAAAAGTATTTTTTTAAGCGGTAGGACGTTATACTCAATACCCATACTGGGCTTTGTATTAATTACATGATGATTTGAACTGCCAATTAAAAAAATGACCTTATCAAAATCAATATGGTCTATGGCCGCAAAATCATCAAGGTTATCCAAAACTATATGTTTATTTTTAAGATGAGAAGGTATCGGGCTACGACCAATCGATATAATATCAGGATACTTTTCGAGAATTATTGGTCCCAGAAAACCACTGCCGCCAAATAATATTGTTTTACTCATGAGATAAAAGTTTATATTTTTGCAATTGCAGATTCATAATTATTCTCAAACCATTTAATGGTCTTAGTTAAACCAGCTTTCAGATCATATTTAGGTTTCCATTTCAATTTATTTGTTATTCTTGATATGTCCGAGACCTTTCTTAATGCGCCATCCGGTCCCTTAGTATTCCACTTTATTTTACCCGGATAATTAGAAATTTCTTTTATAGATTCCGCTAGCTCTGCTATTGGGGTTTCAACGCCGGTGCCCACATTTAAAGGCATTTCTTCATCATAAAGCTCGGCCGCTTTAATAATGGCATCAACCGCATCTTCCACGTATAAAAATTCACGAATCGCTTTCCCTGTGCCTAAAACCTCAACCGAGGGCTCCTTTTTTCTTTTTGCGTCAATAAATTTCTTAATTAAAGCAGAAACGACGTGCGCTCGCTCTATGTTAAAAACGTCTCTTGGTCCATACATGTTTGTTAAAAGCAGAGTTACGGAGTTGAAACCAAACTGTTGTCTGTATGCTTTACCGCCAAGATACATGGCTCGCTTTGAAAAACCATAAGATTCCACGCTTTCGTGCATTGGACCGTTTAAAAACTCCTCTTCTCGAAAATATCCGGTCGGCAATTCGCCGGGATAAGCACAGGTTGAACCTATATTTATTAGTTTTTCAACTCCAAATTTGTAAGAAAATTTTAAGATATTTAAGTTAATTCTTAGATTATTATCAAAAATGTCTGCCGGATTTTTTAAAATATTCAAAAGACCGCTGATTGCTCCCGCGCAATGAATTACCAAATCGGGTTTTTGATTTAGAAGATAATGTCTGCAACTCTCTTCTCGAATTAAATCTAACTCCTTGTGATTGGGAGCTAGTATTTGAACATCAAAATTTCTCAGTTTTTCGATAACGTGACCACCTAAAAAACCACTTCCCCCGGTTACAAGTATTTTTTTATTTTTTAAATTCATTATTTACATTGCAATCTAAATTACGATTTATTATATAGAAATTTTGAATACCAGGCAACGGTTCTCCTTAAACCCAGATCTAAATCAATCTTTGGCTCCCATTCAAGTAATTGCTTAGCTTTTCTTGAGGATACATACTGAGATTCTATTTCTTCACTTCTCTTCTGGGGTATTCTCTTAATTTCCAATTTTTTGCCTGAAATTTTTATGATTTTTTCTATAACGCCTTTTACGGAAATACGATTGCTGCTTCCGAAATTAAAAATTCGGCTGCCGCCTATATGACCCATATCTAAAGTTGCTAATCGAATATAGGCATCAATCGCATCATCAATAAATAAATAATCCCTAACAGCTTGCCCTCCCCACATTTTTGGTTCAGAATTTTCCAAAGCACTCTTAATCGTTTTTGGAATTAATCTTTGAAAATTTAAATCTCCCGGGCCATAAATATTTACGAATCGCGGTATTAAAACCGGAAGATTAAAACTTGTTGCATAAGATTGAGCAATAATATCCATACAAGCCTTTGAAGTTTCATATGGCCTAGTTGGCCTTGTCATGTAGCTTTCAAAATACGGAATTTTATTTCTTCCATACACATGAGAAGTGGAAGCTATTATCACTTTTTCCAAATTATTTTTTCTAGCACTTTCTAAAATATTTAAAGCACCCTCTATATTAACTTTAAAAGCCTGATAAGGATGGCGCTGGCCTTCTTCAACCAATGAGGTGGAAGCCAGATGAAAACAAATCTCTATGTTTGAATCTCTTATAAATTTATTAATTTGGGGATAATCAAGTATGTCTGCATTTAAATTTTTAGCATCATTATTCACAGATCTTGAAATTCCATACACCACAGCCCCTAATGATTTTAAGCGATTGCTTAAAGCTTTACCAACAAAACCGGTAATACCCGTTATCAATATTCTCTTATTTTTTAAATTATTTTCCAGCATATTTATTTTTAATAATTAATCCTAAAAAACCAGCCATAACTTCAGCGCTGCGCAAAAGCACTACTCCGCCCGCCAAAATTGGGTTCTTTAGGAATATTTTCCAATGACTTACATAAGCTTTTTTAATAGGAAAAAATTGCCTAATGGCAATATTTGGATATCTTTTTAGATACTTCCTAAAAGCTTGACTGTAATAATATTTCTTTTTTATTCGTCCGAAAAACCTCGTTCTACCCTCATCGTGATCAATATGGCTTTTTATTTTACCAATTCTACCTCTAGATTGCATTTTATAGTGAAAATCAGAATCTTCAATCCCGACAATCGCTGGATCATAACATCCCACCATCATTGCATCTTTTTTCTTAAAAAATCTGCAGCATTCATTCATACCCTCTTCGAGAACCGTACTCACGTATCTTTCCAAAGCAACACATTTAGTCCAAAACCCAACGCCTATCGAAATTTCCGGTATGGTAAGCGCTATATAATTTCCGCCTAGTAACTGTTCGTAGCATTCTTTTACTACATTCTCTGTTAAATACATATCCTGATCAATAATCAAAACATATTTACCTTTCGCTTCTCTTATGCCTCTATTTCTTTGGATGCTCCTTTCCGGACCATCTTGAAAATATCTGGCATATTTTTCTATTATTTTCCTGCATCTTTCCTGTCTTGTTTTGTCATAGTACAAACTGTCTACCACAACAATATCGGTATTGGGATATGTTTGTTTTTTAATTGATAAAAGACATTTTTCAATAGTTCTTTCGCAGTCGTAAGTTGCTATAACCACTGTTACGATCGGAAATTTGGTACTCATAATTTTTAAAGCTTTTTTAAATTATTTAACATTGCATTTACCGTGTTGTTCCAACTATATCGAGATGCTTCTTCTTTCGCTCCGCGGCAAAGCTTCTGATATAGAAAATCATTGGATAGTAACTGTATAATTGTGCTCGCAAGTGATTCTGGCGATCTCTCTGTAACCAGAATACCATTTCTATCATTTATTACAATGTCTCTCAGCCCCGGGGAATTGTATGCGACTACAGGCGTACCAACGTATCCTGCTTCAGGAATGGTCAGCCCAAAGCCTTCTCTCAATGAAGGGTGAATGAGTAGATGAGCACGTGCTAAAAGCGCAAACTTTTTATTCTCCGAAACAAAACCATAAAAGGCAACCTTATCTTCAATATGTAATTGTTTACACATTCTTTTTAATTTTTGTACATAGCCTAACTCTCCCTTTCCGACAATCCAAAGTCTGACGGTCTTATTCCTCTTGGCAATTTCCTTTAACGTATTCAATGTCTCTTCTATCCCCTTTGCCACAGTTAACCGACCGACAAAAATAAGCGTTTTTTCTTTTTCTTTTTTTATATCCCTTATATTTTGCGGCACGTTAACTCCCATAGGCAAAACAGCTATGTTTTTTTTATTTACGCCATCTGTTACTAGATCTTTTTTTGTAGAATCAGAAATAGTGATAAATTGAATATTTTTATATACCAACCGAAGGTAAAACTTCTCAACTATTCGTCCCAACAATCCAAAAAATGATCCAAAAACTTCTTTCCACAAGTCTGAAGCAACTTCACAAATCAACGCTATTTTTTTCCCCTTCACATACCAAGGAGTGAAAAAAGGAATTCCATGGATTTCATCTATAACAATATCAAACTTCCCTTTTTCTTTCCGGTAGAACAGGAAAGCCCGAAAATGCACAGAAGCAAACAGGGTTCGGATGTCGGCGTTTCCTTCCCGAATAATTTTAACATTATCAATTACTTCTTTGCGATATGCTCCCGGGAAAAAACTTGAAAATTGCACAACGTGGTTTCCCAACGCTACAAGCCGCTTAGCAATTTCATGCGTTAAAATCTCAGCACCTCCCGATGACGGATTGTTAATATCTCTCCAATTCAAAATTAAGATTCTCATCCAGTATTCACTCTAAAATTCAATTCCGGATCATATTTCCATTTTCTTTTATTTCTATCATCATAGTAACGAAGAATTTTAAGCCGATAAAAAACAGCTAAAGAATCCCAAAATGTTTTTAGCAATGCCTCCAATAAGCCTTGGGAAACTATGCTTCTTCCAAAGTTAAAGTTAAGTTCAATTGGCGCCTCGTATATCTTGTGATAACCAAGGTAAAATGCCACCACTAGTATTTCTATGTCAAAAGCAAATTTCTTAACCAAAAGACGAGGCAAAACATTTTCAATAACTTCTTTTTTAAAAAATTTTATTCCAACTTGAGTATCTCTTACATTAAGACCGAAAAGAATTCTTATAAATGTTTGCGAGAGGAAGCTTATTATTCTTCGTTCCAAAGGATATTTTACTTTTGATTCAGGATGTCTTTTACTTCCAATGATTATATCCGCATCATATGATTCAAATCTTTTAAGTAGGGCTAAAAGCCCGCTTGGATTAATATCCATTCCTGCATCTATAAATGCAATGATCGACCCTTTTGTCTTAGCCATTCCAAAACGAACCGCATATCCCTTTCCATGATTATGTTGATACCCAATAACAATAACTTTCGGAGATTTTATTTTTTTTGCATTTTTAAATGTGCCATCAACTAGCCCATCGACTACAACGATTATTTCATAATCATAGTGTAATTGGCTCATGACCTGAACTATTTTTTCTACGTCAGTTTTTATTGTTTTCTCTTGCTTATAGGCAGGAACAATAATGGATAATAAATTAAGTTTTCCCATTTGAAGTAGTATCTAGGGTAAATTTGTTACGAACCTGATCCCATACGAACAAGGACCCTTCGCTATTTTTTACCCCTGCTTCTTTGTAGGAGATACGCTGTTCCTCGCTAGGATTATATAAAAACGTTGGGAAATTTAACAATATTGCAGGGATCTGGGAAACAACCAAGAAACCATGAAGAGTGCTTTTGGGAATTAGAAGAATATAGGGATCAATATCCGCTTGCATATGGAAAAGATTAAGAAGTCCAAGAGTTTTTGAATTTTGCTCGTTATCAGCGACTGCAACTATGATTTCTCCCTGAGCTACTACAAACCTATCTTCCTGAGTTGGATGAAAATGCCAAACTGACTCGTCTCTTGCAATCCCACTGTCTGTAACGGAAAAGTATTGCATTGCAAATTCCCTATTCTTGCCATAGATTTCTTTCCAATCAGTTCTCAATGTTTCAACCAAAATTCCCGATTTATCCCTATTGACTTTAAGAGGATACATTAAAACATCTTTAATCAAAACTGAACTATCCCTGTTAGCTAAAGTTATAAATTCCATAATAAATCAATGTTATCAAATATTAAATCGTCTTGCCATGTTATTGCTAATATCCAATTTCATTGGCCGTTCCAATCATGACTTGCCTATCTAGTTCCCTATGCTCGCCATAAATTTTTATGTAGTAGATTACAAGGACTGCAAGAAGAGCTAATTCTACCAAAAGAGAGATTGTAATAACTGTAAGAAGAGAGCTATGATAAAAAGTTATAAGCAATAATTGACTTATCGCTGCAAAAAGAACCGGAATATATACGTTGGTTTTTTTTATAGATAAAAAATAGTATACAAAAAGTGTAATTAAAGAGTAAGTTGTTATAAATACTCCAAATAAGCCCAATAAGCCGGACTCAGATCTGTACATCTCATTTTTAATGATAAAATTTATCGATAAATCAGGATATAAAAAATAAAATGCGGAAATAAAGACAGAGGGAATAAACACAATAGCAACTGCCATTTTAAAAATATTGTTATAACTTTCATTTTTAGCCTGTTTTTTTACAATCAACGGAAACATTACTCCCCCAACAGGAGCTGTTAAGAAGAAGATGATTTTTCCAACTAAAGATAATCCCGCATAAATGCCGGCCTGCAAAGGATCAAAATAATGCTTTACAAGCAAAATGTCCGTAGATATTAGGGCCATCATTCCTAAAGTAGCAAGGGAGGAAGGAATTCCGTACGAAAGAATTTTTTTAAAATTAATTCTACTTTTATTATTGACCTTGCTAACCCATACAAATTTTAGGTAAATAAAACCAATAATAGAAGGGATTATTCCGGAAATAAATATCGCCCATATCGCTCCTTTAGCATTAAACCCTAAGAATACCAATATTATTCCAATCGCTAATTTGGACATAGTTGAGATAATGTTGGAAAAAGAAATAAACTTAAAAGATAATCTTGCCTGCAGAAGCCCGTTGATTATAACTCCAATATAGGCTAAAGCCGAAGTTACGCCTACTATTAAAATTATTGATTGATCGTAGATCTTGAAAAAATCTCCTATGCTGCTTGCAAAAACAATAAAACAAAGAAGTATAATCAGGCTAACGGAAAGAAGAGGCTTTATGATTCTTAAAGAAAGCGCTTTAACAGACCCATAATCTTCTTTTGCAAAATGAGAGCCTGCAAAACTAACGATCGTCGGGATTATCGATCCGGCCGGAATCGCTATGAGACCCATTAAAGAAACTGTGCTTGCTAGAATACCGAATCCTTCCACAGTCAAGTTTCTACCCATGAACAGATTAAAAAATAAATTAAATACGTTAGCGATTGTTGAGCCTATAAAGATATAAATACCGCCAGTTATTAACTCGTGTTTTAAAAAATGGTTTCCCAAATATCGGATCTTGTTCCTCATAATTCAATTATATATTAAATTCAGAATTCAAACACCTGCTTAGGTCAAAAAGACCATAGGAACACCTAACTTCTAATAGTCTCAACCCAAGATTCCGTAATAATTCCTGTAGCGGTTTTTGCAAGACAAGCTTTATCGCCAGTATTTTTATAAATCTCGGATATAAAATCTTAATTTGTTGCTTTTCTTTATATAAAGCACATATAATATCAACCATAAACGGTATTCAATCATGGAAGATAAAAAATCAATATGAGAAGTAAAAAGATTTCAGCAGTTATCGCCTGCTATAAGGATAAACAAGCAATTCCTATAATGCATCAAAGGCTTACCAAGGTATTTAAAAATATTGGGATAGCTTATGAAATAATTTTTGTTAACAATGGAAGTCCAGATAATACAGCTGATATTTTAAGAAAAATTATCTCAAAAGATTCTCATGCAATAGGAGTTAACCTCTCAAGAAATTTTAGCTCTCAAATGGCATTCACTAGCGGCATGGAAATAGCTACGGGAGACGCAATAGTATTGCTTGATGGAGATTTACAAGATCCACCTGAACTGATAACAAAATTTTATGACAAATGGCTACAGGGTTTTGACGTTGTATATGGAATTCGCACCAAACGTGATTCATCCTTTTTCATGAAAGTCGCCTATAAACTATTTTACAGAATTTTTCAAAAATTATCTTATATTGAAATACCTTTAGATGCGGGAGATTTTTCCTTAATTGATAGGAAAATAGTAAATATTCTTAAGCAATTTCCTGAAAGAGATAGATTCCTGAGAGGACTAAGGGCCTGGGTCGGTTTTAAACAAACAGGAATTCCCTACACAAGACATCGAAGAATGTTTGGAAAAACCACTAATAATTTTATTAAAAACATTCAATGGGCAAAAAAAGGAATTTTTTCTTTCTCATATGCGCCTTTGGAATGGGTTTCGTATATCGCAGGCTTTGTTACGATTCTGTCTTCTTTCACTATTCTTATTTACGGCGTTCTTTACATTTTTTACGGAGCCCCTAAGGGTTTTCTTACAATTTTAGCCTCAATTTTATTTTTAGGATCTATTCAATTACTCTCTCTCTCAATAATCGGAGAGTACATTGCAAAAATTTTTGAAGAAGTAAAGCAAAGGCCAAAATATATCGTTAAAAACATTGTTAGAAATTCCGATACCTCAAAAAAATAATAAACCTAATTTATTTAGCAACAACACTTTCATATACGCCCATTGTTTCATCAGCAGTTTTGCGCCACGTGAATTTTCTTGATTGAATTATGCCTTTTTGCGAAAGTTCTTTTTGCAGGCTTGGATCGTTAAACACCTCGCTAATACCCTTTGCAATACTGTCTACGTCATAGGGATCAATGTATCTTCCTGCTTCCCCAACAACTTCTGCCAAAGAACCTCCTCTTGATGTCACTACGGGACATCCACAACCCATTGCTTCAAGAACTGGCAATCCAAAACCTTCATAGATAGAAGGCATAATAAAAAGCGTTGCCAAATTATATAAAGCAACTAAATCTTCCGAAGAGACAAAGCCCAAACGAAGAACATTCTTGTTTTGCGAAGCTTCCTCCTGAACTTTCACCAAGTCTTTGTTCCAGGGATTTTTAGTATCAATATTTCTATCAATTAAAGCTTTTCCAACCATTACAAGGGGTACGCTAATCTTGGAGGCTACCTCTATTAATCTTGGCAAGTTTTTATTCCACGTTGCATCACCGACATACAAGATAAACTTCTCCGGCAATCCATATTTTTTTCGAATCTCCTTAATCATTAATCCTTTATCATTAATCCTTTTAAACTCTTCCCCTGCAGCCAAATACACAACTTTGATTTTTTCTGAATTGATACCAATATATTTGATAACATCTCTTTTTGAAGATTCCGAATCGGTAACGATTGCATTTGCGTTTTTTAAGGCCAATTTTTGAAGCTGCCATTTTAGGCTACCCTTTAATCCGGCTCTAAAATGCTCTGGGAAAACTAAGGGAGTTAAATCATGAACAGTAACAATTTTTTTATTTTTGGAAAATACCGGAAGTGTTAAAAAGAATGGTTCAAAGTAAGGATAATGTACTACATCAATGTCTTCATCCAGCGAATCTCCCCTGTTAAAGTAAACATATTTATTCTCCGGATAATATTTTTCAAGTGATGATTTCAAATTTTGCAAATAAAATCCCGTACCTCTTACCCGATGCTGTAAATAATGTCCGTTTTTAAGAGGAGATATGTCTATAGCAATATTCATTTTTTAATTGTAACAAACCTTTTACTTATTAACAAAGCAATCATAAGACCTAAGGAGGTTATAGAAATAAACGCAGAAACCTTTCTAATTAAAGTTTCATTGAAAACTATTTCAGCCTTATTTTTTCCCCTAGAAACAGGAAATGCAAAACGGCCATTTTGGGTAAGTTTTAAAGACTCTTTTTTATCATTAATATAAACTTCCCAACCCGGAAAGTAAGACAAATTAATTTGAATTTCCGAATTCTTATCAGCTTGTATTGTAAATGAATAAAGATTGCTTTTAGCTTTTTCTAAAGCAATTTTACCACTACCCTTGATAAAGATTGCTCTTTCCTTTTCTTTTGCAGGAATTGATTTTAGATAAATTGTATTAAAAACATTGCCTATACTATTTGTTCCGTCAATAAAATTAGAGCGAGTTATATAATAATTATCCGTTCTGTCATGATAATAGGCTGGTTTGGTATATCCTATTCCCAAAATAAAAGCTGTAAATATTAAAAAAATAGCAAAAGAAAAATTTATAAACTTACTTTTAATATTTAAAGAAAAAATACTTCCGGCCAGAAAGGACGCGAAAATTATCTCAAGACTTAGCAATCTCCAGGGAAATTGAAAATAATTCATAAGAGGAATTGTTTTCCATACCGGCAGAGAAATATTCAACATAAGATAAAAAGTAAAAATAAAACAAGCAAAGAAAAAAAGTGTACAGGGTAATTTATTACTTTCCCTTTTTATTTGCAATGTGATGACCATCATGCTTAGGAAAATCGCTAATAAATTTGCTGCCCCTACTTGATACGAAAGTTCATTCTGTATGCCTGTACCGCTGAAACCCGATCCCCAAGAAGGAATTAAGAGTTGATATAGCTCAGGAAACTTCGATGTAACATCAAAAATCTGCAGTCCTGTTACATATTTTGTTTCATAAATAGCAGGAAGCCAGAAAATTGCCGACAATCCAAGGCCTAAAAGTATTAAGTATAGGGTATTAAGTATTAAGTATTTCTTACTTTTTTCTTTACTAATCAAAAAAACGATGTATGACAAAGAAAAAACAAAAAACATTAATGCTAAAATATTATGGCTAAATATTATCAATGCTAAAAATATAGATGATAATATCAAAAAGACTTTTCGTTTTGACTTAACAAATTTCGTATAAGCCCACAAAAATGCAGGGAAAAATCCCAACGCCCACACTTCCCCAACAGATCCCCTAATGTAGATATCCACAAAATGGTAAGGGGAAAAGGTATAGAATATCGAAGAAACTACACCCCCTAATCTTCCCCAAAACTCTCTGGACCATAAATAAAAAAATACTCCGCCAATAATAGTTGCTACAAGCATACTGATCTTAAAGGAATCAATAAAGCTAATATTAGCTAGATGGAGAATGCTGGCGACGTAGTTAGGCAAGGGATAAACAAAGTTAAATAAAGGAACTCCAAAACCGTTATTTAAATGCGCCGCCCAACGAGGATAAAAATTGCCATCCCTCAATGCCTCATCAAAAAGAAAAAATCTAATTACATGATATTCTCCGTCATGAGATGGAGGCAAACCTGGATGCAAAAGAGCAAAACCCGCTAAAAATGCAAAAAAAAGAATCGAGACAACTGCTAAAAAAGAGTATAATTTACCTTTCATATTACATCAACTTTGCGATTCCTACCATGTAAAGTGCCATAGCAAATAAGGTGCCAGCAATATATAGAATATTTACTTTGCCCTTCATCCCAAAAACAGAAAGAAGTAACAATAAAACATTAACATCTAACGAGTATCTGTATCCAAACTGCATCCAACCGCTACTATGGTGCATCAAGCTTGGGATAAGCGTAATAATCGAAGTAATCCATAAAGAACTTATATATGGATTGAATTTAATTTTTTTCCATCTTTTCATAACTGGAGACGCCAAAAATATAGCCAGCAGGGGTGGAGTTAAGAAAAATATAGAATTGCCCTTAAGATTGAAATGAAGGTCAATCTTTTCTTCAAAGTTTAAGCTCGGTACTTCAAGCAACATATACCAAAGATTTCTCGGAATATTTCTAATCGAAAACGGTCCATTTTTTTCTCGTAACCGCTGTAGATGTTCTGTTTCATGAATGTAATTAAATCCATACTCAAGTGGATTATTAAATCTGACGTAATTGAAAAGAAAAAAGATAGATGAAAAAAAGAGAAATGGCAGACATAAAAGGATTACCTGCCTTGCAAAAACCGCTTTCTTTTTATTTAGAAGAGTAAGCATAGCTTTTACCGAAGGGTCGCATACATAAAGCGTTATAGGCAAAATAGATAAAAGCACGTTCGTTGGCCTTCCCAGCAATGTTGCGCTAAGAAATATCATCGAAATTAGGTAATGGATAAATTTTCGCTTCTTTCGAAAAACAATGAAGATACCTAGCGTTCCCAAAAAAGACGTTGTTATCTGATCAACGTGCCAAACACTTCCAAGTGTTCCGACGTAAAATTGTGTCGTTCCAAATGCAAAAAGGAGAAGAAAAATACATATCGCAAAAAAGGACATTTTTCGCAAAAACTCTCGTTTAATACGAAGCAATAGAAAATACATAAGCACGACATTCATGCTGGAAAATAAGATAGAAAGGTAAAATGTTGGAACGAATTGCCCCCTAATATACTGCAATGGAATGAGAATTAAGGCAGGAATGATGCCCCATGTCGTATACCACTTTCCTCCAAAGTAAGCAAGATCATACGTTGTTGGAGGATTTGGTATATCCAGTTGAAAATTAATAAGTGATTGCGACAATAAATTGTGATAGTCAAGTGTCCATTTTGGCTTCAATGTATAGTTAGTGCCAACTACAAAGTAAATAATAAATAAAACAAAAAAAATAATTATAGATGGTAATAAACGTTTCATAGCTTGTATACTATTACTTTTTCATCTTCATAAACCTTCTGTAAATATTTATCCAGATAAACAAAATTAACGTTATAATTAAAGTCAATTATAGGCTTTGCGGGAACGGCTATATATGCAATATTTTCCTTATGCATTCTGCTAATTGTTTCTAAATTCTTTGCCTCATAAAAGGATTTAACCAAGCTTTGTCTTTCTGAATAATTATAGCCCATTACAGAAAGGTAATATGAATGACCTAGATAATTTTTCCTGCCGGAGAGAGTAATGGGATCAAGAATTTCTTGTTTTGCCAAAAAAATATCATTTTTTTTCGTGTTTGTTTTTATCCATTGCATAAGTTTATTTGAAGGAGCATCGTTTAAGCGGAACTGAAAATCATTTTTTACCGCCATTAAATCTATAGCTCCAGACATGGTTAGCAGTAGAACAACAAAAATAAATATTGTTCCGCCTGCAAAACTCTTATATCTACGTATTAAAGTTAGCAAAAAATACGCAATGTAAAAGTTAGCAAAAATTAAGAACAAATTAAAAAGTGAGTGATTATGATCTATCAAAAAACTCAATTGGAAAATATTTCCTATCAAAAATAAAGAAAATACACTTAAAAAAACTAATTTTTGTTTTTTGCCTGAAAGAAAAAAACCCCATGGGATAAGAATAATCGCTATTCCTAGATTCATCACCCAGAAAAAGATAAAATTTACAAGCGACAAGGGTTTCTGGGACAAAAATCCGGGATTAAAAAAAGCGTGACTAATATTCTGACCAATAATATCTCTTGCATGGAAAAAGAAAATCGCCGCGGCAGGAATGAAAAAAGATAAAAGGAGACGTGAGCGCTTAAATAGAATGAAAAGTAAAAATAAGATAATCGTTGTTGAGAAAAACGTTAGGGTATGCACTCGCGACAAAATCCCCAAAACAAGCCCTAATAAAATCAATGTTTTGTGGGAAATTTTTTGCGCTTT
The DNA here is from genome assembly GCA_001782645.1 of Candidatus Levybacteria bacterium RIFCSPLOWO2_12_FULL_37_14. Lineage (GTDB taxonomy): Bacteria > Patescibacteriota > Microgenomatia > Levybacterales > UBA12049 > GWB1-37-8. The sequence continues at coordinate 16,998 of MFPH01000060.1, forward strand.
CATTAACTTTGATAATAAAAAATATATAATAGCCAAACTTATTGCAAATGCCATTATCAAGTGCCGCTGATTCAAATACACATTCAAAGTGAAAAAAATAGAAATT
>MFPH01000061.1 GCA_001782645.1 Candidatus Levybacteria bacterium RIFCSPLOWO2_12_FULL_37_14
TGCCCATAATCTTTAATATTTTTTTAATTACTTCAAGATTTGAGATATCATTCGTCATTCCACCAACCAAATATGTTTGCCCAACTTTACCTTTATTTAAAACTAAATCTATTGCCCGGCAATGATCTATTACATAAAGCCAATCTCGCACATATAAACCATCTCCGTAAATTGGAACTTTTTTATTCTCTAAAATATTCGTTATTGCCAATGGGATAAATTTTTCCGGAAATTGGTATGGACCAAAATTGTTCGAACAATTAGTAATAGTAATTGGAAGCCCAAAAGTGTCATGATATGCTCTAACTAAGTGGTCCGAACTGGCTTTACTTGCTGAATATGGACTTCTGGGATTATAATTTGTTCGTTCATTAAATTTACTCTTATCGTCAAGATTAAGGCTTCCATAGACTTCATCTGTAGAAATCTGATGGAACCTCTTTATTTTATTTTTTTGAGCCGCGTCCAAAAGTATTTGTGTACCGACAACATTGGTAATTACAAAATCTGCGGGTTTTAATATCGACCTGTCTACGTGACTTTCTGCGGCAAAATGCACAACCATATCTACATCTTTCATTGCCTGGTCAACAATGCTTAAATCGCAAATGTTCCCGTGGATAAATTTGTAGTTAGGATTTTTTTCAACCTTCTTGATGTTTTCTAAATTGCCTGCATAAGTAAGGCTATCCAGATTAACAATCTGATCTTGAGGATAATTTTTCATCCAATAAGGAATGAAATTAGAGCCTATGAATCCAGCACCACCCGTTACTAATAATCTCATAACTTCTTCTCCTTCCTCAATTTGTCTAACATTAATATTCCTATCATACTTGTTGAATGGTTAATCTCCCCGGACATAACCTTTTCTACAGCTTCACTTAACGGCATTTTTACGAGTACTATTTCCTCGTCATCCTCTAAGTTATTATCTCCTATTTCCAAACCTTTTGCCAGAAAAAGGTAAGATTTGCTTTTGAAAACACTTCCTGACATTTCAACTCTCGCTATCTCCTCCAGCTGATGAGCAGATATCCCTGCTTCCTCTTTCAATTCTCTTTTTGCAGCTGCAATACTTGTTTCTTTCCCGTCAATGTGTCCGGCTACTGCCTCCAAAACTGTTTTCTTCAGCATATATCTGTATTCCGAAATTAGATAAATCTCGTACGAATCAGTTAGGGGAAAAACTACGACTATTGAGTCTCTTTCTGCTATATAATGAACTTTTTCTCTTCCGCTATTATTTCTAAAAACTATCTTTTTGACATCAAAAAGTTTTGCTTTGAATGCTGATTTTTGAGAAATAATTTTCCATTGACTCATTTTAGCTCGCCACTTTTAACTTTATCTGCAATTAAATTATTAGCCCGCAAAAGTTCATCGTGTGATGTACCAGCATCTATCCACCAGTTGATTATTTCGCATTCCATCGTCTTTTCAGAAACATAACAATTATTAAGATCCGTAACTTCAAGCTCTCCTCTTTTTGATGGCTTAAGCTTCTTAATGAATTGAAAAACCCTGTTGTCGTACATGTAAATTCCAGTTTGAGCTAGGTTGCTTTTGGGTTTTTCCGGCTTCTCTTCGATTGAGATGACCTTTTTGTCCTTTCCAATTTCAATTACGCCATATTGTTTCGATTCCGTAGCCATTTCAATACCAAAAACCATTGCCCCCCTTTCCCTCTTATTAAAATTCTCTATACTATTTTTTAAATTGTAACCAAAAATATTGTCTCCTAAAACCACCATAATTCTTTCTCCATCAGAAAAACTTTCGGCAAGTGAGATTCCCTGAGCTATTCCCCGAGCCTCTTCCTGAATTTCGTAGTCAAGTTTTAATCCAAAGTCCTTACCGCTTTTCAAGAGATTTAAGAAAGAACCTGCATGATCCGGTCCTGTAATAATTAGGACATCTGTTATTCCTGCGCGTACCATTGCTTCAAGGGGATAATAAATCATCGGCTTATTATAAATGGGAAGAAGATGTTTGTTTGTGACAAACGTCAATGGTCTTAGACGTGTCGCAAGACCTCCAGCTAAAATTACTCCTTTCATATATTTCAATTAATAGTTACCATTTACGCTTAAAAGAAAAAATACAATTGTCAAACCAAAGGCTCCAATGAGTATATATTCTACCACAATTTTCGTATGCAAATCATGATTTATCAAATGATGCATAATGCCCCACAATACGTAAAAAAAAGTAATAGCAATGATTACTCCTATTTGCCAACTCCTATCAGAGCTACTGTATGCCAATAGAAAACCAAGACTGAGTATAATAAGAAGCGCAATGTAATAGATAGCGTGTTCCGATATTCTTTTTAACATTAAATGATAACCCCCTTACTCCATACTCCGGCTAGAATCAATATTAATAGTAGATACAGTATGTGATCAATGTTGTGGCCAACGAAACGCATGATTTTATTCTTTTCTATGATAATCATATCCAAGAAAAGGGCAGTAATAAATACAATAATAAATACATAATAAATATTTGAGGACAAAGCCGAAGTGCTGATAAGCGGCTGATTACGGACTGCTTGAACATTTTTTTGAAGAGTATTCGCATCTGTTGCGGTTGCAATTTCTTGAACCCTACTTTTAGCAATAGGCATATATAAATTACCAAGCTCTTCCACTACCAAAACCGTCTCCTCACCATTCAGCTTACCTATTTTTACTGCAAAGCCCACATCCTGATAATTTGACGAAAGCATATTTTCTCTGTGACCAGCTGAACTCGTCATCCATGCCTTTATTACATCCTCGGCAGTTGAAAATCCTCTTGCCAAATTTTCTCCGGCATAAACATATTTATACCCTGAAGATTTGATAAAAACCCAAGGAGTCTTGCCGGACGGAGAATTATGAGCCCAATAATCATACTCAAACATGTCTTGAGCCTTCTTGATAGCTGCTTCCGAAAGTTTCTCGTTAAAAATCAACGGATTAACACCTGCATTTCGTCTCTCTTTATTGGTCAAAGAAAGAAGTTCCTCGGAAGAAACATCTGCTTTTATACCTAAAACAGAAGGAAAAGCTCCTTTTATCCCTTGTATCAGAAAACTTGCCAGAAGAAGAAATATTATTGTTAAGAATAAATTTGTATGATGTAAGATTTTCGCCCGATGATTGTTGGATTCACGTGGCGTAAAAAGATGAGACAGAAACTCCTTCATGCCGCTTCGCTTATCCTTTCTTTAAATAATTCCATTAGTATAATTAAACTACTTTATAAGCTTTCATTCAAGCTTCGAGGCATGACCCTGAGCTTGCCGAATGGGTCATTTTTTTATTATATCACGTGTAAATCCAGCACCTTTCTCGAAAATTATATTACGGATAAACAGCTATGTTTTTAAAGGTGCTGGATAAATAGGCAAGATAATCTCACCTACTTTTTTACCGTTAATTGGGATTTTAAGAACAAAAGACAAAGCGTTAGCAATAGCGAGACCAATCCGTAAACCTGTAAATGAACCTGGTCCGGCATTAATTTGGATTTCCGAAAGATCTTTTAATTTTAATGAATGTCTTTTTAAAATCTTATCAATCATCGGCAAAATAATTTGCGTCTTATTGGAATTTATTCTCTTTACTTGAATATCTTTCTGACCGTTAATAATTAAACCTATTGTAATCTTTTTATTATCCGCAGTATCCATTAATAAAACGCATTTTTGAGTTTTGAGTTTTGAGTTTTGAATTTTTATTGCTCCTTCTCTTATAGTTTTCCAGGGTGTAACCGTACAATCAATGATGGTCGAGACATTTTTTTCTAAACCTACTTTATCATTTAAAACATAATCCGCTTGTTTTACAAGCTCCGGATTTAAATCTTTAAATTCAAAAGGCGTCTTTTCTCCGCTAAAATTTGCTGATGGCGCAACTATTGGCACTCCTAATCCTCTAATTAATTCTGACAAAATTTTATTGTTAGGAAATCTAACACCAAGAGTATCTCTTCCGCCTCTTACCAAGCTTGGCACTTTATCAATTCTGCTTTGCAAAATAATTGTTAGCTTACCGGGCCAATAGGGTTTAATTAATTTTTCTTTAACCTCTTGGGGAATTGGCAATAAATAATCTTGAGCCATTTCAACGGAATCAACTAATACCAACATTGGTTTATTCTCAGGCCTTTTACGGATATTGAATAATCTTTTTAACGTTCTGTCATTGTCAATTCTACAGCCAATTCCGATAGCCGTATCTGTTGGAAAAATAACTATTCCTCCATTATTAAAAACTTCAATTGCTTTCTTAATTTTATCCATATTGTAATTATATCTAATTAGGGGAAATTAGGAAGTTTTATCCAGTACCGATTCTGTGCTGGATTTATTTAATTTTTTTTCTTTAATAAGTTGATTAAGTGAAGATTTATCGATAAGATAACGTCCCCCACACTGTATTGCTTTGATCTTTTTTTCTGCAATATATTTATAAACAGTTAGTGCGCTCAATTTTAGGAAAACTGAAACTTCTTTGACATTGAGGAAATTTGTTTCGATTAGATAATTCATTTCGTGGGGCAGCGGATAATATATAGCACAAAAATGTTAGCGTTGTCAATATTTTGTTGGCTTAGAAGCCTAAACTAAAATTAATTTTTCTCTCGTTTTCTTTTTCATAAAAGAAATATGCGTCAATTCTTTTTTTAGGCAAATAATTCTTTAGTTTTTCCGCCCACTCTATCACAACAATATTATTTTTATTATTTATAATTTCCTCAATTCCCAAGCCCTCAATATCTTTTTCACTTTCCGTTCTATACAAATCTATGTGATAAAAATCCATAATTCTTAATTCATGATTCATGATTCTATACTTGCGAACGATCACGAATGTGGGGGAAATAATTCTATTTTTAATTCCAAGCCCCTCTGCCAAGCCTTGAACGAAAGTCGTTTTCCCGCTTCCTAAATCTCCGTAAAGAGCAACAACATCTCCTGCTCGTAAATTTTTAGCAAAGTTTTTTCCCAATCTTTGTGTTTCTTCAAAATTATTGGTTATAAAAACTTTTCCGATAAGACTATTCTTCTTCATTTTGCACTTGTTCTCCTTTCTTAATTATTCGAATTGTCAATATAACACATATTGCAATAAAAACAACTCCCACCAACATTATTATCCCCTGAAAAATATTGTCCGGTTTTTTAGCTGAATCGGAAATTAGATTTTCCGGCGGAGAAATATCCAGCCCGTCCCCCGTGCTCTTCCCCAAAACAGAATTCTGTGAAATATTTTCCGGCGCAGATGGTGTGGTAGGTTTTGCAGTTGGAGTATTGGACATGGGAGTAGGTGTTGGTGTTTTTGTCGGCGTCGGAGTGGGAGTTGGAGCGGATGTTGGCGTCGGAGTCGGAGTTGGAGTATTTGTCGGTGCCGTCGTCGGCGTCGGCGTTGGAGTTAAAGTAGGAGTAGGTGTTGGGGGAACAGTTACTGTAATGCTCACGGGGTTCGACCATGTTGCAGTAACTCCTGTTTGAGTATATCTGCCAATCTTTAGATCATATGTACCACTTCCAGTTGTAAAGCTTGGATCGTCTGAATCTATTTTTCCCTGAATATCTCCCCCCCAAGCTCCATTTCCATCAGTGGTAATGTTGACATAATTTCCATCCGAAATCGATCCCATATGCCAAGTTGACCCATCATATGTAGATCCAAAATAATTACTTGTTCCAGACTGTGCTATTGCAACACGAAGTCTATATACAGCATTATTCGTTAATCCACTCATTGTTGCGGTAACCGTAAAAGAAGTGTCTAAGCTTATTGTTGTATTAGGATACGCTGTAATAGCAGGAGCAGCGGCAAAAGCGGGATTTGCAAAATGTAGAAAAAATAAAAACGCAAAGAAAACAACTACTGCCTTCATCTTCTGAAAATAAATTCTCAAAATTAATTAGTTACCGTATGTAAATACCAAGTAGTCAATCCGTCATCATGGATAACTTTGCTATAATAAAGCTTGCCATTTGAACAGTTATACGATCCCCCATACAATTTTCCAGACTTGACGGCTTTTACCGTTGGCGATGAAGAGTCCATATCGATTCCCGTGTGAACTCCGCCTGAATAGAAGTTTTGGGCAAATCCGTGAGAACCGTACCCTTGAGTAATAATTATGGGTTCATTCAGCGGCCAAGTAAAATCTCCTGAGGGATTAATTGTTCCATAATAGCTGTAGCTATCAGATCCATAATCGTAAGAAAAATTAGCTGATTTTAGGTAATTGTTAGGATTTTGAATTGAGCCGTCTTTTTGAACTTCAAAGTGCAAATGAGCTCCCAATGAGCATCCCGGACTAACACTGCGAGAAGCTATGAAACCAATAGTATCACCCTGATTAACATCTCGTAAGTATGAGTCTATTCCTCCACCAAATACTACGGCACGCTCAGCCCTAGCTTGAGCAAGCAACTGCTGATATGTTGCTTCATCGGCTTGCGTTGCAATTAAAAGCTGTTGCTTTGCAATTTTTTGTTGTTCTAAGCTTTTACTATATGCTTCGAGCTGTAATTTGAGAGATTCTATTTTCTTCTTCTTTGCTTCATAAATATCTTTTTGATTTGTATAATCATTCTTTGCCTGCTGAACATCATAAATAAGTCTTTTGTCATGAGCTTGCGCAATTCTAAGATAATTCAATCTTGTTAACAAATTAGATGCATTATGAGCAGACAAAAGAATCTCCAATGGTTGAACGTTCCCCGCTTCGTAGGTTGCAACAATTCTGTTAAGTAAAATTCCTGTAATTCTATTCAGAGAATCCGAAAGTGTGTTAATTTTTTTCGTTGCCGTATCAATGTCCAGCGTTAAATCAAGTATTTGTCCTTTGTTTGCTTCTATTCGCGCCTGGGTCAAATTTATCTGACTATCCATTATGGAAATTTGGGACGAGAGGGTTTTGGTCTGACCCTTGAGGTCATTAACTTTATTTTCTAAGCAAGCAACTTTTTCCTGACCAGCTTTGTCATCGCATTCGGCAGCCTTAACGATTAATGAGGCACTAAAATAAGCTAATAATCCAAGAAGAAAAAGTATAAATATTATTTTTTTTATCATAAACCATATTATTTAAGATATCTCAATACTGCCAAGAAACTGGAAAGCGTTCCCAGAATTACAGCCGTTATTATTTCTGCGCCCAAAAGACCGAAGAAGAAAATCAGAGGAATAGGAAAAATGGGCATTCCCTTAAGGAAAGACGACAGGAATGGAGTCGCATACCACAATGCGCCAGCTGAAATTATCCACCCCAATATTGCACCGATAACTCCATAATAAATTCCCTCAAAAATAAAAGGCGTTCTTATATACCAATCTCCGGCGCCAATAAGCTTCATTATCCCTATATCTTCTTTTTTCTGTGATATTTTTACGCCAATAATAATTACCATAATAAAAACTGAAACCAAAGATAATACAATTATTAATCCCAATCCAATCGTTCTAAGGGCATTTGTCCAAGATGTCAAAACAGAAACCACGTCTTTTTGGAAAACTACTTCCGAAACCAAAGGAGAATTCAAAAGCTGATTATTTATTTCAGACAAATTCTCAATTTTTACAGCAGATATCTCAAGTGATGCAGGCAAAATGTCAGCTGTTACTAATTCCAAAAGCAAAGGATCATTTTTATTCTGTTCTCTGTATATTTTTAGCGCGTCTTGTTTGGAAACAAACTTTAGACTTGCAACCTTACCGGTCGCATTCAGCTCGTTTTTGAGATTATCTATATCGGCTTGTTTTACTTCGTTACGGAAGAATGCAGTGACCTGAGGACGGGATTCAAAATAACTAATCGCTTTTGCAGATCCGAAAAGTAAAAAAGTGAAAAAAGAAATAAACAGAAAAGTTAAGGTCATCACCAACACTGCGGCAAAAGCCTGATACGGGGACCGTCTGATATTGCGCCATGTTGTCTTAAAAGTCTTCATCCTCTGATTTCTTATCCTTCACATCTATAATAGCTGATTTTTTCTCAGAATGCTCTAAATGCGGTTTTGGTTTTTTCTCGTTTCCTCCCGTAAGAATACCATTATTTAAAGAGATAACTCTTTTTGAAAGTGCTTTTACAGCATCTTCATTATGAGTTGCCATAATTACAGTTGTACCTTTTTTATTAATTTCCGATAAGAGTTTCACAATCTCCATCGCTGTCGCTGAATCCAAATTACCTGTTGGCTCATCTGCCAACAGAATATCCGGCTCCAAAGTCAAGGCTCTGGCAATTGCCGCTCTTTGCAGTTCTCCCCCGGAAAGCTGAATAGGAAATTTATCTTTATGAGGCAGTATTCCAACTTTTTTCATTATTTCCTCTACGATTTTTGTGGCAATGATTGAGTCTATCCCTGAAACTTCAAGGGGTAAAATAATGTTTTCAAAGATTGTCCTGTCCATCAATAATTTTAAATCCTGAAATACCACACCTATTTTCTTCCTGAGATGGGATATCTTATTGTTTGGTAATTTTACAACATCCCAATTATCAACGACCACCTCACCGGTGGTCGGAAGTGCCTCGCGGGTAAGAAGTCTAAAAATTGTAGTTTTACCGGATCCGGTCGGACCTACCAAAAAAACAAATTCCCCTTTTTCAACTTCAAAACTAATATCGGAAAGTGCAAATACTCCGGTACGGAATTGTTTTGAAACTTTATCCAAACGTATCATATGGGGTTATTGATTTATTCTAAAACTTCTACGCGACCGACATCCATTAGCCAGCCTGCATATTGTGCTGTTTGCGTTTGTCCCCAAACTTTGATTTTTTTATCAACAAACTTGGATAAATCAACGCTCGAAGACGTAACGTAAACATTTTGACTATCTCCACCTGCTCTTACCAAATGAAATTGCCCCTCCCCATTAATTCCTCCATTTTTAAAAGTACCTGTTGCAGTATCTTTAAATGTCTTAGTATCATTAGATCCTACAATAGTTCCTTTAGTAATTTTTGAGGAATCTACGGAGCCTGAAGTAAGAGTATTGCCAATACCTCTTCCTCCTTTATTAAAGCTCAATACGTAACCGGTTATTCCGCCCAAAATAGCGGCTACGATAAGGAAAATAAATAGGTTTTTTGTAAAAATAGAACTCATACTCTCAATATTTTGAGAAATCTTCGGATTTGCAATTATGGGCTCTTGCGCCGTCTTATTCTTATCCATTTCTATACTTGAGTATTGCACAAAATCTCACTTTTGGCAACACCTGCCCGCCGATTCAGCGCTCCCCGCTCAGCGGGGTAAGCTTAGGCGGGTTTATAGCTTTCTTAATTCTTCATCGATAAACTCGTCCAGATCACCATCCAGAACTGCGTCAGTGTTGCCGGTTTCATAGCCTGTCCTCAGGTCTTTGACCATGTGATAAGGGTGCAGAACGTAGGAACGAATTTGATTTCCCCATCCCGGAGTTTTATATCCTCCCTTTAATTTCTTTTCTTCTTTTTTCCGCTCCTCTTCCTTCAAAATCCAGAGTTTTGCCCGTAAAATCTTTAAGGCGTATTCCCTGTTTTGCGCTTGAAATCTTTCAGTTTGAGCCGTTACTGTAATTCCCGTTGGCTTATGCTTAAGCCTGACAGCAGTTGAAACTTTGTTGACATTTTGCCCCCCATGTCCGCCTGCTCTAAAGAAATCCCATTCCAAATCGTCTTCTATAATTTCTATTTCCGCATTGTCGCCAATATCCGGCAGTACTTCTACCAAGGCAAAAGATGTTTGCCTCAGATTATCCGCATTGTAAGGAGAAAGCCTTACTAACCGATGGACCCCGGCTTCACCTTTTAAGTATCCATAAGCGTATTTACCGCTAACTGTTATTGTAACGCTTTTATACCCTGCTTCTTCCCCAAATGTTTCATCAATTATCTCCGATTTAAATCCTTTTCTTTCAGAATATCTCGTGTACATTCTAAAGAGCATTTCCGCCCAATCCATGGCCTCAACTCCACCCTGACCTGCATGAATAGCTAAGATCGCAGAATTTTTATCATATGGACCTGACAAATAAAGAAAGGTTTCCAGCTCTTCCAATAATTCCTTTGCTCCAGCCCAATCCTCGTCTTGAATTCTGCTCTGCAGAACTTCTGCTTTGGTAATTTCCGCTTGCAAGTCGGACATTTCCTTCATTTTGGCCGCGGCATTTTGATGATCCTGCCAAAAATTAGGTTTTAAACTTTCTACCTCAATTAATCTTATTTCCTGTCTTTTTTTATCAGGATCGAATTTTGCCAATAATTTATTTACCCTATCTTTTATCTCATCCATATTTTATGCTTCAAAAGAAATAGAAATAGCTGCGATATCATCATATTGTTTATATCGCGGGTACTTCCAGCATTTAGGATCATTTTTTTCAAGATTTCTGACAAAATCTTTTACCTCTCTTAAACCCCCATTTAAAAACAATTTTACAAACATGTTCCAATTATCATTTCTTGAGGGATCTTTTCTGGGAATAAATAAACCATCCGTAAAAAGAAGTATGTGTTTTATATTTTTTAGATTTTCTTCACCTTTTTTTATAAAAGTTACTGCTTTTTCTTCACCGGTTAGACATCCATATGTCTCATTTACCTTGTTTCTGAGTTCTGTAAGATATCCTCTGTCAATTATTTCGCGTATATTCTCTTTCTTTTGGCTTGCTAATCCTTTCCAGATATTTAAGAGCCCTTTGTCATGATCGTAATCTTTAATTAATACTTTAAAAGTATTATCTGCATATATTGTCAGGATAAGAGAATCTCCTATCTGGACCCATTCAAATGAATTACTTTTAATTCTCACAATAGCGAAGATAGTGCCCCACAGATTTCTCTTATTCTTATCGTTAATATCAAATTTGTATAAAACATTTTTCTTCTTGATCCTTCTGTTCGCTTCTATTGTTAAATTTAAAAGGCTCTTGTTATTTTTGGAGAATTCGTCTTTAGCAATTTCTGCCGCAATTAAACCGCCCGTTTTACCATCCTTACCTACAAAGCTGTTAAGACTATTGAAACCATCAAAAACTCCAAAGATATTATCTTCTATAAGATAGGTATCTTCTTTACTTGACCCCTTATCAAAAACACAATCAATCTTCATATAAATTCTTTATAAACCGCAAATTTTTTTACAAATTTCTTGCGCCTGATTTATGGGATATTGCTCTAAGGATTTGATGTCCTGCAGGATTTTTTGCACTTGAGGAGAAGAAGAGGCAATTTCCAATACGTTTAAACCAAGAACTTCCTGTTTAAGACTATTAATTTTTTCTTTCACTGCTTCCTGAATATTTATTTTGGGTTCCGGTTCTATAGTACTTGTTTGCGCAGTAATTCCCCTAATTGATTTCCCTACTTGAGGCGGCTGATTACCAAGAACGCGGGTTTTAAAAAAATATCCTCCGGCAATTAACAATACTAATAAAAAAAACGTAATAAAAATCCTCTTCTTATTCCAAGTTTGCGCATTTACTTCTTCCATGAGGCTATTGTAGCATATGTTACAATGTTTCTATGGATTATTTACAGGCTATTATCCTATCCATTATTGAAGGATTAACCGAATTTCTTCCAATTTCCTCAACCGGTCACTTGGTGCTCGCTTCAAGACTAGCGATTTAGGGACGGTTATCAAGAAGCTTGTTTTGGCAATACAAACTAAGTACATTTTTTAATCTTAAATGAATCTATGCACATAATCTATTACTATGTAGTGCTGTATCTTAGCAACAATTATTAAATGTTCTATTGCTTCGATGATTCGAATTATCGAAGCAATTTGAGGAAAGTGGTTAAATTTTGATAGCTTTTCCTATACAATTCTCTACCCTATTAATACTTACAAATCTTGTTAAAAGAGCGTCGATGTCAGCATTTGTTAATTGAGATCGTATTCCAATAATTCCTGGCTTGTGTGACTTTATTAGTTGTTTGAAATCGTCAAAATTAATAGTAACAACGAAGCGATTGTCTGAGATAGCTTTTTGATAAATTTCTTCATCTTCGCATTGTCTGGGTAAACCAAAATCAAAATATGCATTTTTGACATTTGCTTTTTTAATAAGATGGGGAAAATCTTTTGCTGGAGCAAAGGCGGTATCGAGTAAGAGACGAAATTTTTTGTAGGCTATAGACTTTTTGGAAGAGCGAGTATTTATACGTTAATTTGATGTTTGTAGTAATCAAGAATATCGCCAATATTTTTTTTTGTAAGGCGATCTAAATGCGGAATTTCCTTTTTTAAATCTTTAAGAGTGTAGTTCATTCCAATTAATGCCAATACCCGAGCCACAGGAACTCTAGTTCCCTTGATAACCGGCTGACCACCTAATATTTTGGGGTTAGTTTGAATTATTGTTGGCATAATAAATAAATTATACTCTATTTTTATTTCTTAGTTTAATGGTAGATTGATTTTATAACAAATTCTACATCTTGACAAGGTTAATTTCTTTTATATCTCTGTGTAATTCCTTTTTTATATCTTCTGCGGTTTTTTTAATTTTTTCCTCCACATCTTTTATCTTTTCATTGAGAAACCTCCAAACTTTGCTATGATTTTCTGAAGCAAGATGATTTAAAAATGTTTTCTTGTCTGAAGGATTTAACTCTGACAAAATTAAATCTAAAATCTCATGATGAATATTGGAGTCAATCAAAGAAATTAAATGCAGTCTTTCTTTTGGAGTTAAATCCATACCCCCAATCTCCAAAGAAAGCATAGATGTATCTACGATGTGAGTATAGAAATATTTTTTCATATTACCATGTCATTCTGAACGCAGTGAGGAATCTACCTGCTCGCCAGCGCCAAGTGTTGGCAGGCGGGGATCCTTCGCTTTACTCAGGATGACAATTCGTTCATTGGACCCAATTTAATCTTATCATTCGGATCGTCAATAAAAAAGTATAACACTGAACCTTTTTGCTTACCATCAAATCTTTCAAGATAATGCATCACTTCAGGAGATCCGCCCAAATGTTTTCCTGTCCACTGCGCAGGACCTGCATCTGCGATATCTGCAACAATAGCTCTTCCATTATTGGGATTTACGACTAGCATTTTTCTATATTTATAAAAATTTCTGTATTCTGCAAATCTACTATTAAAATCTTTTGACAAAAAAGTTTGAACGGCAATATAATATTTTTCCCTATCTTTATCCAGCTGAAGAAGAGAATCTACAGAATTGGCAAAATATCTCCAGGCGCCTAATCCCGGAGCCATACCAGCTAACCAATAAAGATTCCTATCTTCATCTGAATCGAAATGGCTACCTAAATTATCTCCGGGATAACGGGCTAAATGCTGTTCTGCTCCGATAAAACCATAACTTCTATTAAGTCTTTTGCCTTCCAACTCCTGTACAACTTTAATGCCATATGTCCTAGATAGAATATCTGAAATTTCCCGCTCTTCTCTCAGGCTTAACGGCCTTACATCTTTGGGTAAAATCTGAGCAAGATCCGATATTAAGAATACTTTTTTGTCCACCCCTTGAACTATTGAAGATTGCGCGTTAGCCGAGTCTGACTCGGCGTTAGCAATATTTGAGGGAGGAAAAAAATTGGAAACTTGCCCGGTTAGAAGCATTAATCCCCCTAAAGACCCTGAAACTAATTGTCTGTAATTATTGGATAGCCACATTAAGGATTCCCTGTGTTTGCTCCAAAGTTTTTTTTGTATATTTTGATGTCTGGCTCTCCATCGGTCGCTTAAATTTTTGTAATGCGATTGCGTCATGGTAGTTTTTTTACTTATATTTATTTTATACTTTTACCCATAAATATAGTATAGTGAAAATATGCTAATCTTTATACTTTTTTTAGCCTTACTATTGATAACTCTAATTTTTTTTCTGATATTGTCCAGAGAAGAGAAAGAAAAAATTGAGTTTTTCCATGTCATGGCGCACAGATTTAGATCGCCAATTTCCATTATTAAATGGTATGTCGAGTTATTGTCCGATAAATCAGTTGGAACTCTCAATGATAAGCAGAAAGAATATCTTAACGAAATTCGTAAAGCGAGCGAAAAGCTTAACGAAATTATTAACTCTATTTTACAAAAAAACAGATAAAGAAAATAGTCTTGCAAACATCCTTAAGCTTATTTACAATAAGGAAGTAATGGACAAAAAAAAGATTTTAATAGTTGACGATGAAGAGGCCGTACGGAAAGTTATTGCAGAAGCCCTTGGAAATCAGGAATTTACACTTCTCACGGCAAATAATGGCGAGGAAGGATTATCTCTTTCCCTAAAAGAACATCCCGATCTTATTCTCCTTGACATCCTTATGCCAAAAGTGGATGGCATGATTATGCTCCAAAAACTTCGGAAGGATGAGTGGGGAAAGAAAGTCCCGGTTATCATTCTTACAAATGTAAATCCAAATTCCAGCTATGTAATCAATTCTGTTCTTCAAAATGAACCAGCTTATTACTTGGTAAAAGCAGATGTAAAACTGGAGGGAATTGTTGATAAAGTCAAAGAAGTCCTCAAAATATCAGACTAATTCGGATAGTGGCATTTTTTGTATTTTTTTCCGCTTCCACAATAACAGGGGTCGTTACGGCCTAATTTTTTTCCGCCAGAGGCGGATTTCGCTCCGCTCAACTTATCTTGCGCTTGATTACTTGAAGTTTCGGAAATTCCGGCAGCTGCTCCTGCCAAGTCAGACTTGGCTCCTGCCGGTTGCTCCGTTATATTCCGATGCTGATGCACTTGAGACGACTGCTGAACCTGAATTTTATAGATTCTATGCACAATTTCATCATCTATTGCATTGATCAATTGTTCAAACATTGTATACGCTTCATTTTTGTATTCAACCAATGGGTCTCGTTGTCCATATCCTCTTAACCCTATTCCTCCTCTTAAATTCTCCACCGCGTCCAAGTGGTCCATCCACAAAGTATCACTAACCGACAGCATCACGTATCTTTCAATTCGCTCCATCATTTCTTTTCCTAATTGTTTTTTCCGCTGTTCGTAAATATCATGCGTGATATTAGTTAAGAAATTTATTTTCTGTTCCTGAGCAGTTGCTGTTTCCAATTGCTTAACTAATTGCTGCTTGGAAGAATCATCAAAAGGAATTATGGTTGTAAAATCATCAATTATTTTTTCATCCGTCAACTTGCCGTCTTCGTTTACTTGAGCTGTATGAGTATTAATAATCGTTGATACGGATGTATCGATTTTTTCAATTATTTTTTTCTCCAAAGATTCTTTATTTTCCAAAACCACTCTTCGCCTTTTATAAATTATTTCTCTTTGTTTATTTAAAACATCATCGTAATCAACCAAATGTTTTCTGATGTCAAAATTGAATCCTTCGACCTTTGTCTGCGCTTGTTCAATTGCACGAGATACAATCATATGCTGCAATGGAACATCTTCGGGCATGTTGAATCGAGTCATAACTCCCGATATCGTATCCCCGCCAAAAAGCTTCATTATTTCATCATCCAAGGCAATAAAAAATCTGGACGATCCGGGATCTCCCTGGCGGCCCGATCTCCCTCTCAGCTGATTATCTATTCTTCGCGATTCATGTCTTTCGGTACCAATTACATACAGTCCGCCAAGCTTTACAACCGCATCATGCTCTTTTTGCCATGCTTTAAATTTAACTGATTCCTTTTCCGCATTCGGTGTTTCCCCGCCCAAAATAATATCAACCCCTCGTCCCGCCATATTGGTCGCAACAGTCACAGCTCCCTTTTCTCCGGCCTTGGAAATAATTCTTGCTTCCTGCTCATGATTTTTAGCGTTGAGAATTTCATGTTTTATTCCGCGACGCCGCAAAAGTTCCGATATTAATTCATTTTTATCTATTGATGTCGTTCCAACTAAAACAGGTTGTCCAATTTTGTAAGCTTTCTCTATCTCGTTGGCAACGGCAGAGTATTTTGCCCGTCCGCTTTTATAAACCAAGTCTTGATGATCGCGTCGAATCATTAACTTATTTGTAGGAATTACAACAACGTTTAAATTGTAAATTTTATGAAATTCTCGGGCTTCTGTAACGGCAGTTCCTGTCATTCCTGCCAATTTTTCATACATTCTAAAATAATTTTGCAAGGATACTGTTGCCATTGTTTTGGATTCCCTTTGTATCGGAACATTTTCTTTTGCCTCAATTGCCTGATGTAATCCTTCTGAAAGTCTTCTTCCCATCATAAGCCGCCCCGTAAATTCATCTACCAAAATAACCTGATTGTCTTTCACGATATAATCTTTTTCTTTTCTAAATAAAGTTCTTGCTTTTAAAGCTGCTTCCAAATGATAAACAGTATTGAAATCTTTTTCATAAATACTGCTAACTCCATAAAGCTTTTCGATTTTCCCAATTCCATGATCTGTCAAATGTGCAGTCCTCAATTTCTCGTCAACCTTGTAATCTATATCCGAATTTAATTTATCAACCAGAGCGGCATATTCATAATATTTTTGAGTAGGAGATTCATCCGGAGCAGAAATTATGTGAGGAGTTCGCGCTTCGTCAATAAGAACTGAGTCAACTTCGTCAACAACCGCATAATAATAACCCCGCTGAACAGTTTCTTTTATGTCTTGCGCCATATTATCCCTCAGATAATCAAAACCAAATTCTGAATTTATCCCGTAAGTAACATCTGTCTTATAAGCTTCTTTGCGGTCAATTGATTTTAGATGAGAAAGTCTAGGATCCTGCGCATCTTTATCGATAAAATCCGGATCAAAAATAAAGGATTGATCATTAATAATTGAGGAAACCGTAACGCCTAGCAAATTAAATATTGGCCCCATCCATCCTGCATCCCGGCGCGCCAGATAATCATTGACCGTAACCAAATGAACGCCTTTACCGGTTAGGCTGTGCAGATATAGCGCCGGAATTGACGAAAGAGTTTTTCCCTCTCCTGTTTTTTGTTCTGCAATTTTTCCGATTGCTAAGGTTATACCCGCCATCAGCTGAACATCATAATGCCGTTGACCGATAGACCTTCTTGATGCTTCCCTAACTAACGCGAATGCTTCCGGCAACAGAAAATCCAAAGATTCTCCCCCTGCAATTCTTTCCTTAAACTCTTTTGTTTTTAAAGGAAAGTCTTTTTCTTTTAATTTTTTAAATTTTTCTTCAAATGAATTAATTTCCGAAACCAAAGGTTTTAGTTTATTTATTTCTTTTTCATTAGAATCAAAAAATTTTCCGATAAAATTAAACATATACTTATTTTATCACAATAAAAAGAAAATCCCCTCTTTCTTTAAGAAAGAGGGGATACCAACTGATCAATTGGTAATACTCCAAATAGCTTACCAATTACTTCTTCTTCTTCTTTTTCTTTCCTTTCTTTTTCTTTGCCATTGTGAAATCACCCCCCCTCGTCCACCAAAGTTTTAACGTCAGTGGATTTTTTTACTAATCTAATTATAATTGTGAATAATTTTTTTTATTTGTCAAGTAAAATGCTCTGCTTCAAAAATAAATGTTTAGGGCGTGAATTGAGCAAAAAAAATGGGGCGTAAATTATTGATTTTTTGCAGATATTTTTTCGCAATTTAAATATTTTTGTAAAATTTTTGGAATTAAAACTGATCCGTCTTCCTGTTGATAATTTTCAAGCATCGCAATTATCGGTCTTGCTGAGAAAGCAGTTCCGTTTAAAATATTTACAAATTCTTTTTTATTCTGCTCTGCAGAATATTTAATATTTAATCTTCTCGCCTGAAAATCTGTTGTTGTGGACGCAGAGGTAACTTCTCTATATTTATTTTCCGAAGGAATCCATGCTTCTAAATCATATTTTCTCGCTGCAGGAAAACCAAGATCTCCTGTACACATTTTTACAACTTGATATGGAATTCCTAATGCCTGTAAAAGTTTTTCTTCCAAAGACAACAAATATTCATGCTCTTTATCATCCTCTCCTTTAGCAACAAAGGAAACCATTTCAATTTTATCAAACTGGTGTGCTCTTAAAATTCCTCTGGTATCTTTTCCATAACTTCCCGCTTCTCTTCTGAAACAAGTTGAAAAACCTACATATCTTTTTGGTAAATCTTTAACATTTAATATTTCGTCTTTATGCATGGACACAATTGACTGCTCCGATGTTCCAACTAAAACCAACCCATCCTTTTCCAGAATATACATGTCCTCATCTCCGCTTTTCTCCATGTAACCTAGCCCCCTCATCACTTCTTTTTTGATTAAAACAGGAGGAAGAACTGGAATAAAACCTTCTTTTAATAAAATTTCAAACGCCAATTCCCTTAAAGCAAATTCCAAAAGAACTCCTTCATTTTTTAAAAAATAAAATCTTGCACCTGATATTTTAGATGCCCTTGCAACATCTACAATGTCCAAATTTTCTCCAATCTCCAAATGATCTTTGGGTTTAAAACTAAATTTAGTAGGTGTCCCTACTTTTCTTAAAACTTTATTTTCCGTATCGTTTTTTCCAATCTTAACATCTGGCTTTGCAGGATTTGGAATTTTATAGAGCTCTATTTTTAGCTCAATCCAAACTGCCTTTAACGCATGCTCTTCTTTTTCTAATTTTTCTTTTAATGTTTTTCCTTTTTTCAAATACTGCGGAGTTGGTTTTCCCTTCATGGACGCTGTCAAAATATTTCTTTCCTCCCGAAGTTTCTGAACGGCAATTGACAATTCCCTATGCTTACTATCAATTTCTAAAATATGATTAATATTAATATCAATATTTTTATCTTTCGCAGCCTTCTGAATTTTTTCCGGATTTTCTCTTATTAAATTTATATCTATCATAATTTCTCAATTATTCAATTAACGGATTAAAAAATTAACGAATTAAATCCGTTAACCCGTTAATTCGTTAATCGACCAATTCTTTAATTATGGTCGGTTTCAACTTTTGTAAAGCTTTATATCTATGATTATATTCTTTTTCCTCCCCAGCGTCCAATTGATCTTCATGATAATACTTTTTTATTTTCGGCAGATAAAAAAACGAACGGTAAGGATATCCTTTCAATAATTTAAGATAT
>MFPH01000062.1 GCA_001782645.1 Candidatus Levybacteria bacterium RIFCSPLOWO2_12_FULL_37_14
AAAGTAGTTACGGGAACCGCGTCAAACGCGGCTGCAGCATCACCAGTAAAGCCGGCAGCGTAAATTATGAATTCAAAATTCAAAGTGCAAAGTGCAAAATTGAGGAATATTTTAAAATAAGTACCTTAATTTTTAATTTTTCACTTTTAACTTTTAATTTATTTATATGAGACACAAACAAGCGCCAAGAAGAACAATTGATGGAGATTCGGTTTACAACAATAAGCAAATTGCTAAGTTTATTAACTACCTGATGAAAGATGGTAAAAAAACCGTGGCTCAAAATGTATTGTACGCAGCATTTGATTTGATTATCGGGAATAAAAAGGATCCGATTGCCACTTTTGAAAAAGCCTTGGATAGCGTTGGTCCGAAACAGGAAGTCAAAGCCAAAAGAGTCGGAGGAGCTAACTATCAAATTCCTATGGAAGTCAGACCTGAAAGAAGAGCGGCATTAGCAATGAAGTGGATTGTGGAGGCGGCGCGAAAAAGATCCAATAAAGATTATAAAGTTTTTGAAGCAAAATTAGCAGCAGAATTAATGGATGCTTCTAACGAACAAGGAGAAGCAATCAAGAAAAGAGATTCAGTGCTGCGCATGGCCCAAGCGAATAGAGCTTTTGGTCATTTTAAATGGTAATTATGTGAAGTCTCCCGAGGGGACCAACCGCGCCTTTGGCCACTTCAAGTGGTAAAATTATTTCTCAATTTTTTTGACGCTTCGATTATGTGCAAGTATTTCCGTCGCCATTCTTTTGCCGATAGTTTTCATATCCTCGACTAATTTTTTACTACCTTCATTAATTTGGAGATTAAGAGACATGAATGGAAGTTCTTTCCACATCTTGCCCTTTTTTCGGATAATTGGCTTTATTTCTTCCGGAAATGTCGGACCAAGGTCTTCTCCACTATTGTGCCAATGTCCGTGTAAAAAATTTATATCCTGAAATCCGGCTAGTTCTAGCGATTCATTAACGCGTCTCAGTGTCTGGCCAGATGCAGTATACTCATCAAACACGGCGGTATTATCAAGCGCGTTATATTTTTTGCCAATAGATTTAAGTCTATTAATTTCTTCGCGCTCAATCTGTCTTGCTTCCAGAGCGCTTAATTTTAAAGCGGGATCATTATCTCCTCCAAATCTTCTGTTGCTGACATCAATAATAAAAAAATTTGGAGGCGCTTCATTTGGGTATGCTTGTGACCAGCATTCTTTTATGGCAAACGCATAGGGAACAGAACTTGTTGCTGTTGCAAATATTAATTTTGGAGGGATATGAGAATCCGCTATTGGTCTACTCCATTCGTCTCTCCTATTTGTTCCGTCATGAAGAGACATTACCGCTTGCGAGAGCGAGTCATTCCAGCACCCTTCTTTTCCGATAATGTTAGTTTCGATAACGTCCGACTTGAGTATTAAGTGTTGAGTTTCTAATTCTGCAAGATTTGCCTCGCTCATATTTAGAATATTATATCATGGTAGCTTGGTTCAATAGGTCTTTCGAGGATTTTGTCGCCGATTTAAATTTTATTTATAGCATCCATTTTAATATTTTATTTCCAGAAATCTTCTTTTTACATTAAATTTAGCGTAATCAAAGTAATTGAAGAACCCTTCGCGTCCCAAAAGTGGGGTCTGGATATTTTCCCCAAATTGAACGACTGTTTCAAATTCTTTATTTCCAACTTTGATTTTTACGAAATGCATATAAGTGTCGATAGACAAACCACCCACGCCAGTTATTTTTTGAAGCTCGCCTTTTGCACAATTTATCCCGATTTCATCAGCAAATGAGGATGGAAAAACATTATAATCTGCGCCGGAATCAACGAGAGATTTGATAAAATTTTTACTCCATTTGCTTTTATTTCCCAGCTTAACCAAAACATATGGTCTATATATGGTTTTTAACTTTTTTACTTTCGAATCAAAAAATATATCTGGCAGAAAGTCGTATTTTATTATAGGCATGTTGGAGCAAGAGTAGTATTAAATGATGGTACAAACATGATTATTGCGTCCTCGATATTCTTTTTTTTGATAATTTCCTGTAGTTTGTCAAGATTCTTATTAGAGAATAAGACTTTTTTATAATTTTTATCTGTTGCAATCCATTTATTTTCGTTATTAAGATAGATTTTGGTGTTCATATACTTTATATTATCTCACACGTTGTCAAGGAAAAATATTTATTCCTAAAATTTTATCACCGATGACGATTTTGTTTACCACATCCATTCCCTTAGTGACGATTCCAAAATTTGTGTACTGACCGTTGAGCCAAGAGGCATCGGTTTTGGTGATGAAAAACTGAGCGTCATTGGAAATTTTGATATCTCCGCCTCTAGCAACACCCAAAGACCCGACGATAAAAGGTTTGCTATTTAACTCCGTTGCCATTTTCCCTCCGCCTGTTCCATTGCCGTCAGGATCTCCGCCCTGGATTACCCAATCTTCAACCCGGTGAAAAATTAAATTATCATAAAATCCGCTTTTGGCTTTACTGACAAAATTAGCAATCGTATTCGGCGCTTCTTTGGGATAGAAAGTGATCTCAATATCCCCTCTCTCAGTTTTTATGACGGCCGTCGTAGCAATTGAGATATCGTCTGCTTTTGATGTTTGGGAAGATAAAGATGCTGTTGAGGATGGGGTTAGATTCAGGGTTTGCGTCTGGGATGGAGATGGACTTGTCGAAGGAAGACCAAGCGCAATATTTTCAGCTGCAGGTTTTGGTTTTGCAGCATTATTATTAATTACAAAAACAACAAACAATCCAAGGAGAATTAAAACAACAATCATCATAATTTTTCCCACAAACGAAATTATACCACAGCCCCCCATTCCATAGGGGGGATTTATTTTAAAAGGAAATTTTACTTGAAGTACTCTAATGATACATATCATTAGAGTAGCAATCGGAAAGTTTTTTTCGTTGGCTTTTCTTTTTAGAAAGATTATGTTACTCTTGAGGGACTAAGAATATGGGAAAAGAAAAATATGTAAGTACAGATTCAGCTAATATTGCATTAGCGTTGGAGAAGGCAGGAATTAAATGTACGTCTATAACAATTAAATTTGATCCTCAAATAGAAAGAGACGTAAATAAATTTGTAATGGAAATTGAGGATGCTCATAAAAAGGCGGCAAAAAGCAAAATCGTTTTTCGTAGCTCTTTAATTCCAACTTTTCAACCTTCAAATCCTTAATCTATAACGATAGAATAAAATCAAAAAATATGTTATACTGATAAGCGTCATCTAGGAGGAAAAGAGCTTCCCTTACGAGGGAAGTTTTTATTAAAATAAGTTATGGTGCAAGATAAGCGGTACGTAGAGCTGGATCACATCAGAAATATTGGCATTATTGCCCATATTGACGCGGGCAAAACCACAACTACCGAACGCATTCTGTATTACACAGGGAAAACTTACAAAATCGGTGATATCGACGAAGGTACAACAGTCATGGATTGGATGGAAGAGGAAAGAAAACGCGGCATCACGATTGTTTCCGCTGCAACTACCGCATATTGGGGGGGGTACAGAATCAATATTATTGATACTCCGGGCCACGTTGATTTTACCGCCGAAGTGGAGCGCTCGCTTCGGGTTTTGGACGGAGGAATCACGGTTCTGGATGCGGAAGAAGGAGTTCAATCTCAATCTGAAACAGTCTGGAGACAGGCAGATAAATACAAAGTTCCCAGACTTTGCTTTGTGAACAAAATGGACAAGCTCGGAGCCGACTTTTTGACCACTGTCAAAAGTATCGAAGACAGGCTTGGAGCAAATCCCGCAATTATGGTTTTGCCAATTGGAGCTGAGGCAACCTTTAAGGGAGTTTATGATTTGCTTAACAGAAAATCAATTATTTGGTCAGGAGAAGAATTGGGCGCCAAATTTGCTGTCACAGATGAAATTCCGGAGGGAATGAAAGATAAGATTGAAGAATATAGAGCTAAGTTAGTTGAGAAGATTTCCGAGACAGACGATGTCCTCATGGGGAAATATCTCGAGAATAAAGAAATCTCAGTAGAAGAATTAAAAACCGCTTTAAGACGCGCG
This sequence comes from Candidatus Levybacteria bacterium RIFCSPLOWO2_12_FULL_37_14, assembly GCA_001782645.1. Lineage (GTDB taxonomy): Bacteria > Patescibacteriota > Microgenomatia > Levybacterales > UBA12049 > GWB1-37-8. The sequence goes on from MFPH01000062.1 coordinate 4,069, forward strand.
GTTATTGCCTATAAATTAGTTCCGATTTTTGCAGGAAGCTCTTTGAGAAACAAAGGCGTTCAACCTCTTTTGGATGGAGTCGTAGATTATTTGCCTTCGCCTGTTGATTTGGGTCAAGTTAAGGGAGCTAATCCAAAAACAGGCGCGGAAGAAATAAGAAAACTAGTTCCTGAAGAGCCGATTGCCGGTCTGGCATTTAAAATTCAAAATGATCCTCATGTCGGAAAATTAACTTATTTCAGAGTTTATTCGGGAAGAATTGCTGCGGGAACTTATATTTATAACAGCACCAAAAATGCTCAAGAAAGAGTAGGACGATTGCTCTTGATGCATTCCAACGAAAGAACGGAAATCAAAGAAGCATTTGCCGGAGAAATTGTGGCAATTGTCGGATTGAAAGATACTACTACGGGAGACACCTTGTGTGAACCCGAAAAACCAATTATTTTGGAAAAAATTACTTTTCCGGAACCGGTCATTTCTTTGGCAATTGAGCCTAAGACAAAATCAGATCAGGAAAAATTGGGTTACGCTTTGAAGCGATTAATGGATGAGGATCCGACTTTCCATGTAAAAACAAATCATGAAACAGGACAGACAATTATCTCAGGAGTGGGAGAGTTGCAGCTTGAAGTAAAAGTAAATACCATGAAAGCTGATTTTGGAGTCGAAGCAAATGTCGGAGCCCCTCAAGTTGCATATAAAGAAACTATTATAAAAACAGCAGAGGGCGAAGGAAAATACATTAAACAATCCGGAGGAAAAGGACAATACGGACATTGCCTTTTAAGAGTTGAGCCGCGACCCCGGGGTGAAGGCTTTGAATTTTTAAATGAAATTAAAGGTGGAACAATTCCTGCTGTTTTTATATCATCAATTGAAAAAGGCGTTAAGGAAACTATGGAAAATGGAATTTTACTCGGGTATCCGATGGTGGACATGAATGTGGCTGTTTACGATGGATCTTTCCATGAAGTTGACTCATCAGATATTGCCTTTAAGATCGCCGCATCCCAAGCTTTGCAGGCTGCTGCCAAAAAAGCCGGGCTTACGCTTTTGGAACCAATTATGAAAGTTGAAGTCACCACTCCGAGCGAATTTATGGGAGATGTGATTGGAGATTTATCTTCCAAAAGAGCGCAGATTTCAGGAACGGAAGAGAGAAGCAGAGCCACGATCATTTTGGCGATGGTTCCGTTGTCTGAGTTATCCGGGTATGCAACTGTGCTTCGCTCTATGACCAAAGGTAGAGCGTCTTATTATATGGAGCCGTCTCATTACGAAGAAGTTCCGCAAAATATCCAGAACGAAATGATTTCTAAGTCTACCTTCACCGGAAGAGTTAACGCCCAATAAAAAAGTCTGTTATAATTTAGTAATGCTGCCCGTATTGACTTTTGAACAAATATTGCTTTTGGTAGTTCTTTTCATGGTCTTCATTCTCCTTTTGGCTATTAGTTTTTTAGTTAGAGACTTAAAGAGAAAATCGGAAGTAAATTTGGGAGAGCAAAACAGAGCGCTTATCGCAAGTCAAAGATTGAATAAAGTTATTCTGCAAAGCCTGAATTTCAATGATGTTATTCAAAAAATTGCAGAGGCAATTCCCAATGAATTGTACTTTGATACGGGGATTGTTGCAGTTATCGAAAGGGTCAGTAAGACAGTTAAGAAAGTGGGAATATCTTCAGCCAAAGAAGCGCAGACCCTGGCGCACACATTGACAGATACATTTAATAATGTAGGAATTTCTTTGGATGATCAGAATAATTACATAGCAAGAGTTGTTAGGGAAAATAAGCACCTTACCACAAATGATCTTTACGATGTTTTATGTCCTCTTGTGACTAAAGAAGATGCGGGAAATATTCAAAGATTCATAGGCATACAAACAGCCGAGGTGTATCCGATTTACGGAAGCAGTAAGGAGGCAATTGGGGTTTTTGTCGCGGGTACCAAAAAGAAAAAAGAAGAACTTTCTAAATATGAACTTGCAATAATTCAAAATTTTGTGGATGGAGCCGGTATTGCCATGGAACACGCAATGTTTTACTCAAACCTTATAAAAATTTCTGAACAGCTGAGGTTGGCAAATGTAAAACTTACGCAATTAGATAAATTGAAAGATGAATTTGTGTCTTTAGCGTCTCATGAACTGCGGACTCCGATGACAGTTATTAAATCTTATCTTTGGTTAATGCTTGACAAAAATAATGCAGAGAGCCTTTCCGAAAAACAAAGAATGTATATTGACAGAGCTTATACTTCAACGCAAAGACTGATAGATTTAGTCAATGATATGTTGAATGTTTCCAGAATTGAATCAGGAAGATTTGCTCTTGCCATGAAGTTCATTGATCTTGGAGATTTGATTAATAAAATTTATGTAGAAATGCTGCCAAAAGCGCAGGAGCAAAAGATAAATTTGGAATTCGCAAGACCATTACAGCCCTTACCGAAGGTGCAGGCTGATCCGGAAAGAGTTGAGCAAGTGCTGATAAACTTAATTGGGAATTCTTTAAAATTCACACCTGAAAATGGTGCAATAAGAATATCAATCGATTATAGCTCTCAGATGCAGGAGGAAATTGTTTCAGTTGTGGATAATGGTAGGGGGATAATTCCCGGAGATATTTCGAAACTTTTCCAAAAATTTTCTATGGTTGGAACCAATTATTTGGTCAAACAAAATACTCAGGGAACAGGTCTGGGATTATATTTATCAAGGGCAATGATTGAGCTAATGGGAGGAAAAATTTGGGTAGAATCTGAGGGTCTGGGAAAAGGGTCTAAATTCAGCTTTACCTTAAAAACAGCTTAATACTACTTATATTTATCAAGATACATTTTTACTTCTTCGACCAAGCTTCCCGGGGTGATTTGGCTTTTAATTAAATAACCGTTTCCTAATTTTAGAGCTGTTCGAATTTCCTCATCTTTGTCAAGATTTGTTAAAAAAACAACGCATTTGTTGGGGGCCTGAGGAGGAGTGTTTTGTATTTGCCTCATTACTTCAAGTCCATCCATTTTTGGCATGATTATGTCAAGAAGAACTAGATTATAGCCGCCAACTTTCATTTTCTGCAAAGCTTCTTCTCCATCTGCTGCCGCATCAACTTTGTAACCCTCCGCACTCAAGACATCCGTATATAATTCTCTTAAAAACAAATCGTCTTCGACTATCAAGATTCTCTTTTGATCCATAATGGTATAGTATCATACCTTGAATGGAGAGGGCAAGTATAGTATGATTTTTATGTACCCTTGAGGAGGGGTTTATTACTATGGTGAAAGTTGATTTGTCAGGTTACAAGAATTTATATCTGCAGACTGCAAAAGAATATCTTAATAAACTTTCGGTAAGTTTGGATGAGTTATCTAGGGATGTTTCCAATAAAGAAGCTTTGAATAATTTACACATCGCTTCGCATTCCCTAAAGAGTCAAAGTCAGGTAATGAATTACGAAAACGTGGTGGAGATTTGTTTAGACATTGAAAATGTTTCAAGCAATGCATTGCAAGGAGTCATCCAATTGAATAATGATGCCATTTTAAATATTCAGAAAGAGGCGGGAAAATTAAGGGAGATGCTGAAACAAGTTCAGCATGACAATTAGAAAGAAATATGAAAATATTGCTTATTGAAGATGATAAATTTTTTCAGAAATTTTACTCAACCAAACTGACGGAAAATAAAGTAGAAGTTGAAGTCGCCGGAGACGGAGAAGAGGGACTGATGAAAATGAGAAATACAAGTCCGGATTTAGTTTTATTAGATTTAATTATGCCCAAAATGGATGGATTCGCAGTCTTAACCGCGCGATCTACAGATAAAAATTTAAAGAAAATTCCTGTGATTGTTTTTTCAAGCCTTGGTCAGGAAAAAGATATAATTCAGGCCCAAAAACTCGGAGCCAACGGTTACATTAACAAAGGTATTTTTGATTTCAAAGTAATGGTTAATGCGATTAATCAGGTTATGAAAACGAGATCCTGAAATAAATTCAGGATGACACTAAACAAACTGCCCTATGCTTATTACAAATGAACAATTAAAATCTTTGATCCTCAAGAACGGCCTTATAGACGAAATTGGGTTTTCAAAAATTGAAGAAGAGGCAAAAAATGCAGGCTATACTATTTCAGAAACCTTAGTTGAGAAGGACATTATATCGGACGAAAACTTAGGAATCTTAATTTCTGATTTCCTGAAATACCCTTTTATAATTTTAGCAAAAATTACCATTTCTCCCGATGTCTTCAACATAATTCCTGAAAGAATGGCAAGACGCAAAAAAGTAATTCCTTTCGCAAAAGATGCAACAGGAGTTAAATTGGCAATGACAGACCCTTCAAATAAAGAGCTTATACAGATGATTTCCAAAAAAATTGGTTTGCCTGCAACAACTTATTTGGCAACAGAACAGGATATTTCCAATGCTCTTAAAATTTACAGAGAAGATCTGCAGGATACTTTCGATCAACTTATAAAAAGCAGTGAAATACCGATGTCTAAAATAGTTGATCTTCTGATTAACTATGCTTCTCAGGATAAAGCTTCAGATGTTCATATCGAACCGCAAGAAAAAGATTCATTAGTGCGTTTCAGGATAGACGGAATTTTACACGATGTACTTTCTCTACCAAAAAGTCTGCATGATCAGATAATTACAAGAATTAAGATTTTGTCTAGACTTCGAACAGACGAACATTTGAGTCCGCAGGATGGAAAAATGAGAGTAGCTTTGGAAGATGAGGAGATAGATATCCGCGTTTCCATATTGCCGGTAACAGAGGGGGAAAAAGCAGTCTTAAGACTTTTATCATCGAAGTTTAGGAAGTTTTCTTTGGTAGATTTGGGAATGAATGAAAAAGATTTAAAAAAAGTTACGACCGCATACGGCAAATCTTATGGTATGATTTTGTCCACCGGTCCAACAGGATCAGGAAAAACTACAAGTATTTATGCAATTGTAAAATTACTAAACACGCGTGAAAAAAACATTACAACCATTGAAGATCCGGCAGAATATAGAATAAAAGGAGTTAATCAAATAAATGTTAATACGAAAACAAATCTTACTTTTGCAAATGGATTGAGATCCATCTTGAGACAAGATCCTAATATTATTTTCGTCGGAGAAATCCGTGATTCTGAAACTGCCGGAATTGCAGTTAATGCATCTTTGACAGGACATTTAGTTTTATCAACTCTTCACACAAATGATGCGGCAACCGCGCTTCCCCGGCTGATCGACATGAACGTTGAACCTTTTCTGGTTGCGTCAACTGTAAATGTAATAATTGCTCAAAGACTTGTCAGGAAAATTTGTGAGATATGTAGGAGTACAAGAACTATTACAAAAGAAGATCTGTTAAGAAATCTGCCCTCCGAAATCATCAATAATTATATTGGTGAAAAAACTACGATTACTATTTATCAAGGTAATGGTTGTAAAATTTGTAATGCGACAGGATATTTAGGAAGAATTGGAGTTTTTGAGGTTTTGGAAGTTACAAAAAATATACGTGATTTAATTACCAAAAGGAATGACGCTGATGTAATTTTACAAAAAGCAATTGAAGAAGGGATGACCACAATGTTGGATGATGGATTAGAAAAAGTTTTAAAAGGATTAACTACAATTGAAGAAGTATTGAGAGTTACAAAAATTCAGAACAAATAATTTAACCGGATCTATGATAAAAACAGAAAGTGTTACCTTGTCCAACAGCGATAAACTTAGCACGTTGAGAGATTTGGGAACCATGCTCTCGGCCGGTATTCCTCTTTTAGAATCAGTACAGGCATTGTTGGAAGATTCCCGTGGAAATCAAAAAAAATTTCTTGAAGTATTGAGAGACGATTTAACTCAAGGTAAACATGTCTATTTTACCTTCTCAAAATTTCCAAATGTTTTCACGAAAGTTGTTACCAGCATTGTTAAGGCCTCCGAAGAGGCAGGAACACTTGATGTTACGCTCAAAGATCTTAAAGAAAATTTAAAAAAAGACATTGAGTTTTCCGACAAGGTAAAATCTGCCTTGATCTACCCGTTATTCATAGTTGGCGTATTTTTCGCAGTATTACTTATGATTCTTATTGTTGTTGTTCCCAAAATTTCCAGTGTTTTTTCAAGAATGAATGTTGTCCTGCCGCTTCCCACAAAGATAATGATCTATATGTCCGAAGCGCTTCTTAATCAAACTATTCCTGTTGTTTTCGGCTTAGCGGTGTTTTCTTTCTTAGCACTCTTTCTTTATAAAAGACAAAAAAAGTTTTTATTAAATTTAATTGTTAAGCTTCCTGTTGTATCCATTTTGGCAAAAGACATAGACCTGACAAAATTTTCAAGAAATTTATACCTGCTCTTAAATGCCGGTATACCTATAACGAGTGCCTTAGAACTGACGGAAAATGTTGTTGCTAATCGTGAAGTTGAAATGGGAGTAAGACATGCAAAAGAAGCAGTAGCAGTTGGACATAAGCTTTCAGAGGGATTCAAGAATAATAGGAGAATTTTTCCAAGCATAATGATAAGAATTACAGAGGCTGGAGAACGCAGCGGTTCGTTGGATAAATCCATGTCGGAAATATCTGATTTTTTGGATTATCAAGTGTCAGCTAAATTGAAAACAGCAACTGCGCTTCTTGAGCCAATTATGCTGGTAGTAATTGGAGTACTGGTTGGGGGAATGATGTTGTCTATTATTGCTCCTATCTACGGACTAATTGGACAAGTGGGTGGTCGATAATGAGGACTCAACGCGGGTTTACATTGATTGAATTGATTGTTGTTACATCGATAATAGTAGTCCTATTAGGATTTATAACAATTAATTTGGTTAATTCACAACAGAAAGCTTCCTTAACTTCTACGGGGGAAATATTGCTTGCAGATTTAAAACAACAGCAACTAAAATCAATGATCGGAGATACGGAAGGAAGGGACTCTTCCGACACTTACGGAATTCATTTTGACTCCAATAAATATGTTCTTTTTCATGGCTTAATATATTCCCCTTTTGATCCCTCCAATTCCGTGATTAATCTGGAAGACAATATGCAATTTAACAATGCTGGTTTTGATATTATTTTTTCAAAACTGAGCGGAGAAATACCTGCCGTAACGACCATAGATCTGCAGGAGAACACCAATTCCAGCCTAAAGAGAATTCATTTAAATACTCTTGGGGTAATTACACAAGTAGAATCATTATGAAAAATTTCCAAAAAGGACAGTCTTTGGTGGAAATAATTATAGTAATGGGGCTTTCGATAATTATTCTACCGGCATTATTAACGGGTTTGATTAGTTCCCGTCAGGGAAAGGCTCAGCAATCCCAAAGAACGCAGGCAGTTTATTTATTGAATGAGACTGTGGATGCTGTTAGAAGCGTTAGGGAAAGAGGATGGGCAGGATTCGCGGTAAATGGTATTTTTCATACCGCAATCGCTTCTGGTTCTTGGATATTATCGCCTGGACTCGCAACTATTAATGGTTTGACACAAAGTGTAGTTGTGGAAGATGTAAATAGAGATTCAGGCGGAGCAATCACTTCATCAGGAGGAACATTGGATCCATCGAGCAAGAAAGTTGATATTTCAATTTCCTGGGAACAGCCTTATCTTTCAACAGTCAGCGCAACTTTATTTCTGACACGTTATTTAGAGAACAATTCCTTTACCCAAACAACGGCTGCGGATTTTGACGTTGGAACAAAATCCGGCACGATAGTCACAAATACTGCGGGTGGAGAAGTGACTTTGGGAGCCGGAGGATATGGTGATTGGTGCGCGCCAAATCTTTCCATTACTGCTTTAGATTTACCCAAAAGCGGCGCTGCAAACGCATTAACAGCTATCGAAGGAAAAGCTTTTGCGGGAACAGGAAATGATTCTTCGGGAGTATCTTTTGCAAATATAGCCATAACTAATACGAATCCTCCGACTGCCAATATTACAGGCACATTTGACGGTTATAAAACTAATGCGGTTTTTGGCGAAACGAACTATGCTTATATTGCTACCGATAACAACTCAAAAGAAGTTGAAATTATAAATCTTACAACAAATCCCTATATAGAGGCAGGGTATTTTAACGCTCCTTTAAATGCAGACGGAAATGGAGTTTTCGTTGCAGGAAATACAGGGTTTATGACTACCGACCATTTTCTTTACTCCTTTAATTTGTCAAGCAGATCAGGCTCGAGACCCCAATTAGGTAGCGTTTTGGTTACCTTATTTGGTAATCTGCAAAAAGTATATATTGTAGGAAATTACGCATATATTGCTGTTGATGGGTTGGCAGCTAAAGAACTTTCAATTATTGACATAAGTAATCCTTCAAATATGTCTGAAGTAGGTTATGCAGATGTTAATAGCGCGGGCGGGAAAGAAGTGTATGTTAATTC
>MFPH01000063.1 GCA_001782645.1 Candidatus Levybacteria bacterium RIFCSPLOWO2_12_FULL_37_14
GTAGGTGACGCACTCTCAAAAGATAAAACAAGAGAAATAGCAAATGCTTATGGCTGCAAGGTTGTCATAGAAAAGCCTCCAAGAAGCGGGCCGGCAAGAGGAAGAAATGCGGGAGGAGAAATAGCAACACAAGAATTCCTGTTGTTTTTGGACTCCGACGTAATATTGCCCCCAGATTTCCTGGAAGTTGCTCTGAAAGAAATTAGGAAAAAAAATCTTGATATTGCGACTTGTTTCATAGCTCCTCTTTCAACAAGTCTTATTTATAGAATCGGGTCGTTTATTGCCAACTACTTTTTTCTTCTTGCCTCTCTTAGGTCTCCTCATGCCGGAGGATATTGCATTTTCGTTAGAAAAGAGATATACGAAAAAATCCATGGCTTTGATGAAACATTAGTTCTCGGAGAAGATCATGATTTTGTAAAAAGAGCCTCCGAATTTGGCAAATTTGGCTTTATCATGCAGGTCAAAATTCGAATATCCACCAGAAGGTTTGATGAAGAAGGTATTGCAAAAACCTGCTGCAAATATCTTTTTTCAGAATTTCAGACATTTGTTTTTGGAAAACAAAAAATAAAATCTTTCGGCATCGAGTTCGGCAAACACCACAAAAAATAAAATCTTATGACAGAAATAAACGGAGAAAATAGTTCGCTAAAGATATCAACTCCCGGAAAAATTATAAGAGAGATTCTCCCGCCATTTTTTCCTCCTATTCCTTCCGATGAAATTAAAGGCAAAGAAAACTTACCTCATATTGAAAAGCTAATAAATGAGGGGTATTCAATCGTCGTGCTTTACAATCATTTCTCATCATCTGATATTTTCCGAACGCTTGAGTTCGTTTTGAAACAAAAATCAATGAAAAATAAAGAAATTTGTGTCCCAATAATTGAGGACTTATATAATTACACCAAATTAATACCTAAGGCTGCAAAAATAAAATTTTGTTCGATTGTCACCCAAAAAGAAATCGATATCCTGGATCGCAAGCACAAGAAGCAATACGGAAAGTCGGAAAAATCTTCCCATACAACTCTAGATTCGCTGAGTCGACTTAAGGAAAAACAAATGCGTGAAAGAGATAAGTTAGTCGAGCAACAAAAGCCACTAAATTCCCTATATTTCAAAACCGCTCTTGATACTTTAAGAAAAGGCGGAATTATTATAGTCGCTCCTCAAGTAACCAGGGACGACTCGCTTAAAATACCTACGGAAGATTCCCCCACAGCAGTATCTACTCTTATTGCTCGTCTTGACCACGACAAATTGGATAAAGTCGCATTTTTACCTATTGGACTGGGTATTAAAAATCAAACTGACTATAGTGAGGATAAAGTCGGTCTTTATAACCTCGGGAAGAAATATATTCTCCATATCGGACCAATTTTTACTAAGAACGAGCTCAGACATCTCGCTCTTGAACAATATGCAGAAATTCAAATTGAACAAAAAAAGACAAGACGAGGAGTCGAAAGGGTGGTTATCGAGGAGTTAGCAAAGCTTGTTCCGCCTGAATACCTAAAATCCCTGCCTCAACAAGAACAAATTAGGAATTGAGGAATTTATTAACGGCGTTAGTGGCGCGGAAAAGCTGTACCAGTGCCGCGCGGTTAATTTTACGCAGCATTTCCCCTCCAGGTTTATAGACATTCATTACTTTTTTATAATAGTCCACAAGCTCCCGGGTCAAATACTCGCCTCTAAAATTATTTCCTGCCATTTCCCTTGCCTGCCTTCCAAACCGCTGACGAAGAACATCGTCTTGCAAAAGTTGTTGTACTTTTTGCGCAAAAATTTCCTGATTTTCAGAGACATTATAACCTGTCTTGCCATCTATTACCAGATTGTCAAAAGCTGAATCTTTAACAGCAATAATCGGCAGTCCGCTGGCGGCTGCTTCTAGAACACAAAGACCTTGGGTCTCCGTTTGAGAAGCGAAAATAAATATGTCTGCGTCTGCATAAACATCCTGCATTAATTCTGCTTCTACTTTTTGGGTAAAATGTATTTTCTTTGACAAATTTAGTCTTGATGTCAAACGCTTAAGATTGCTCAATTCTCCCCCATGACCTGCTATAACAAAATGAGTATCCCTCTTTGTACTTACAAGCTTTTTAAACATATTGATCAGGAAAGGAAAGTTTTTTTCTTTACCCAATCTTCCTACCGTTAAAAGAATTTTATCGGTTTTGGGTATGGAAAAACGTTTGTGCAAATATCCTTTTTTGTTTTTTTGGAAACGCGAAAAATCAATAAAACTGGGTATTATTTTTATTTCTTTCTTTACTCCATAGGCTATTAATTCATTTTTCATTTTCTCAGATGGAGTAATAATGCCGTCGCAAATGTCCGCAAACATGCGCATTCCTAATGCTACCATTTTAGGGCGGATTACTTTACCGTTCAAAAAATAATGCGTGTATTTTGTATGCACAGTATGAAATGTCAGAATAAAAGGGATTCCTTTTAGCTTTGCTATTTGGCAGCCAAGAAAAGAAAAGGCTCCATTGCCATGCGCATGAATAACATCCAAATTTATATTGAAAATTTGCTGATAGCTCAATCGGGGCATTGGCAGAGGAACCAAAACCTCAGGCTCGGAAGAAATTACTTTAAAATTAGATATGCGGAAAACATTTCTATCTTTATCTTTATAATTTTTTAAAAGCGGAGCAAAAATATATACCTCATGCCCCAGTTTTCGCAATTCCCTTGTGAAATTATCGACTGAAACGACAACACCGTTAAGTTGCGGATAATAGCTATCCGTAATAATACCAATCTTCATTTGATTTTTACATTATATCAGAATCAAGGGACACATACCTTTAATTCCGCTAAAAAATGCATTATAATTCCCTAAAGGATTTATTTTATGAAAGTGAATGTAAGTATAATTATCCCAACCCTTAACGAAGAAAAATATCTACCATCCCTGCTGCAATCCATAAGAGATCAGACCGCTCAGCCCCTTGAAGTAATTGTTGCGGACGCAAACTCCATTGATCAGACAAAAAAAATAGCCTTATCTTTTGGCTGTAAAATTATCCAGGGCGGACATCTCCCAAAAGGGAGAAATAATGGCGCGAAAATTGCCAAGAGCGATATCTTGCTTTTTTTGGATGCTGACAACGTATTGCCTGGAAAATTTTTAGAAAGAACCGTAAGGGAATTTCAAAAAAGAAATCTTGATATTGCCTCCTGCTTTGCATATGTTCCCTTCCCAGCATTGATGGACATTACAGGAGAGATACTGGTAAACTTTTATTTTAAAATGACTGAAAAGATCCGTCCTCATGTTTATGGGTTTTGCATTTTTGTAAAAAAGAAAATTCATGAAGAAATTAATGGTTTTGATGAAAGCATTATTTTAGGAGAAGACCAAGATTATGTACTTAGGGCTAGCAAAAAAGGTGTTTATAGATTCTTACTCTCTGAAAAACTGCCAGCTTCTATGCGCAGGTTTAGAGAAGGAGGCAGAATAAGAACTGCTTTAAAATACAGCCTCATAGAGCTTCATATTCTCTTGTTTGGCCGAATACGAAAACAGATAGTTCCATTCGAGTGGGGCAAGCATTATAAAAATTAAGTCCGTTCTCCGTGCTCTTCCGCGATTATATCAAGTCCACCAAAAAACCACCCTTCTGCAGAGCAGAATTCGGTGGTTTTAAGTTAATTTTTTAAGCAACAATTTTAAAAAAATCAGGAAGTGGTAGGAACTAAACCCCGCTGAGCGGGGTGAATATAGATATTGTTTTCCCGCTTTGAGGCGGAACAAGTGTCTATAGCACTTGGTGTTAACTTTATACTTAGAAACTAGACGCTAGAAACTAGACGCTAGAAGCTAAGTTTTCCGTTCATCTCTCTTTCCTACTTTTCTTATAAAAAATTTTAAGGCTCTTTATAAAATTTTTAGAAAGGAGGTGATCCATCCCCAGCTTCGGCTAGGGATACCTTGTTCATGTTTATCCTTTTATTACTAAAGGCATGGACTATATCTTCATCCAAGAAACTAGAAACTTGAAAATGGAAGCTTGTAAAAGAATCTTGATTCTGGAAGCTAGAAAGTTTTCCAATTTTGGATTAACTTATTTAACTTCCTTCCAATGATTTGATATCTGTTAATCAAATCATCTGCGAAATCTTTTGACCAGAAACCTAAATCTCTAGCCAAACTAATATGCACTTCTATTTCATTCGCTGAACCTATTGCAATTGTTAAATGTTTCATAAACTCTTTTATTGAAACACGCTTTGCATATCCTTCAGCTATATTTGCTGGAATTGACTTCGAAGCTCTTCTTAATTGAGAAACCAAATCTAATTTCTCGTATTGTGGCAATTTAAAAACCGCTTTATTGACTATTATTGCCAATTCATACGATTCTTGATAAACTTGAAGATCTCGAAAACTTTGAATCACTACTTTAAATGTAGCTTATCTAGCATCAAGTTTCAAGTATCCTTACCTAGCTTCGAGCATCTAACTTCCAGTTTCGATTCTTGGCGTCAACGTGTAGTCTCTACGGGGTCCCGATAAAATCGGGACTTCCCTCGGTATTGTCCCTTGAACCCAGATTACTTAAAAGTAAATCTAAATTCAAGTAGGAGTCCACCGATATAGTTGAGGTTCTCTACATTGTTACCAGTGTAGGTCGCAACATTTTTACGACTTAAGCTTCATCGCCGAATTTGGCCTCTCCCCTCTTTTTAGGTTCTATTATTCTATGCTGTTTTTTATTCTTTTCTTCAAAAATCCGTACGCACTTTTAAAAGATTTTATCTGCTTTTCTCGTTTGCTTGCATCAAGTTTTGAAAGAAAAGCTTCATAATAAACCAGTCTCCATGGCAACCCATGTTTGGTATATTTCTCTGTTCCAGAATTATGTTCTAAAAATCTAATTTTCAAGTTTGATGTATAGCCAATATAGAGTTTCTTTGTTTTCTGACTTTTTAGAACATAAACGTAATGCATACAACTTTATTATACAGCTATAAAGCCCAAAAAGAGGGGATTCGGCCACTCCCGACTTTGCTGCCTTGACGGGCGGTGTTCTGAGATTAGCTTGATTTAACAATCTAAACTATCTCTCCCCACGGGGCGCACGGTTTTCCCGTACCCTCGCGGACGGCTATTTAAACATGGGTCTTCGTTCATTCATAAATTCCCTGATTTTCTTAAGCTGATTTATACCTTTTTTCGTTAGATGCTGTCTTTTTCTAAAAATTTCCGAAGCCTTGCAAAAAAGTTTAAAATCTTTTCCTTTTTTGCCAATGAGTGGAAATTGTTTAAAAAATGGTATAACCTTGAAAAGAATATCGCTTTGCTTTCTGACGACAAACTTTACATGAGGTTTCCATCCGTATCTCTCATAATTAAGCTCTACGATTCTTCCGCAGTTGAGTCTTTTTTGGATTAATTCCAAAATCGGCTTGTCATCTGCGCGAAGTTCTATCTCAAAACAAAGATTGGCATCCAATTTAAACTTCTTCGTTTTATGCTTATTTATAAGAATTGCAAAACATCCTTCCCCGTCGGTAAAACCAACAACATACCAGGGACTTAAAATTTTATAAGCACCCATATTCTGATAGCTTCGGTCCTTCCTACGTTCAGTTTGCATGAACGTAGTACTATGACCTCTGCAGACTTCCAATATTTACTCGGTGTTAGTTCACACTGACACCTACTTCCATTATTTGTTAAAAATTTCTGAAAGTCAATATTGGATCTCCCTTTGTAACCAAAAATTCCATTTGTTATTATCTTGAGCCCAATTATCCCGCACTTATTTTTAGTAATTTGCTTCCCAATTTGTACGAATGGTTGCAAAAGTGCGGGACCGTCTTGGCTTCAAGCTAATAACTGTTACTTTAGCCCTTCTCTCTCCTTTATTGCTAAAAGAGGATGCTATTTCGCTTCAGACATCTTACTTACATCTGAAAGGATTTTCACCTTCTGGAAAAATTGGCTGAAAGGCGCAATTTATTTTTGTACAAGACCCGAGAACGTATTCACCGCGACATGCTGATTCGCGATTACTATCTATTCCAACTTCATGGGGGCGGGTTTCAGCCCCCAATCTGAACTGAGACGAAATTTCAGAGATTAGCTTGCCGTTACCGGCTTGCAACTCATTGTTTTTCGCCATTGTAGTGTGTGTGTAGCCCAGGGTATAAGGGCCGTGCTGACTTGACGTCTTCCCCTCCTTCCTCCCCCTCTTTCTAAGTTCTATCTTAATTTCACGTTTATTGATTTCAACAATCAACGCTCTACATAAAATTTTTAGATAAAGCCCAGAAAGAGGGGGCTGTCTCCAATGAATATTTAACATTGAATGGGGGTTGCGCTCGTTTCCCCACTTAAGGGAACACCTCACGGCACGAGCTGACGACAGCCATGCAGCACCTGTAATACCATCCTTGCGGATTTCTCTCTGTTTCCAGAGAAATAAACGGTAATATGTCAAACCCTGGTGAGGTTTTTCGTTTTGTCTCGAATTGAACCACACGCTCCACAGATTGTGCGGGTCCCCGTCAATTCCTTTGAGTTTTAGCCTTGCGGCCGTACTCCCCAGGCGGTTCGCTTAACGTGTTAACTTACGCCCCTCCCCTCTTTTCCGGCAAATCTTTAAACATTAAAAATTTGCAAACAAAGAAAAGAGGGGAAGAGCTAGCGAACATTGTTTACAGCTAAGACTACACAGGTATCTAATCTGTTTCGCTACCTTAGCTTTCGTGCCTCAGCGTCAGGGAAAAACCTAGATGCTTGCCTTCGCCTTTGGTGTTCCAGCTAATATCAACGCATTTCACTGCTACTCTAGCTGTTCCAGCATCCCTGTCAATCCTCAACCCTAATAGTATCGCATCCGCTTCTCAGGTTAAGCCTGAGCATTTGAGACGCGACTTTTTAAGGAGCCTACGCACACTTTACGCCCAATAAATCCGGATAACGCTTGCCCCCTACGTATTACCGCGACTGCTGGCCCGGCCCGTACAAAAATTATACGTTCCGAACATTGGACTATATCTTCAGGTTTTAAACCTGTTCCACGTATAGTCTCTGAGGACTTCCTCGAAAAATCGAGGTTGCCTGCTGATTGTTTCGCAACCCCCATACCAATCGCTAGTTTTTTAGGGTTTGGCTTACCATTTTTACCTTTCGGTAGGTAAGCTTTTACAAAAGTTCCCAGCATATAGTGAAATTTATACTACGCGCCAAACCCGTTTTTTACGGGCCACGTAGTTAGTAAGGGCTTATTCTAGTCGCCGTGAATGGCGACTCAAAAGGAGTTTACAACCCTAAGGCCTTCATCCTCCACGCGGCGTCGCTGCGTCAGACTTTCGTCCATTGCGCAATATTCCTAGTTGCTGCCACCCGTAGGTGTACTGCCCGTGTCTCAGTGCAGTTGTGGCTGACCGACCTCTCAGTCCAGCTACCCGTCATCGCCTTGGTGGGCTTTTACCCCGCCAACTAGCTGATAGGATATAGGCTCCTCCTTCAACGATCAGTTAAGATCTTTACCCAAAGCTTCACTCTAGAAAATTCGAATATCAAATATCGAAACTCGAAACAATTTTCAAAAAATCTAAATAATAAAAATCAAAAAACTTTTGGTCATTTGGATTTTTAAAATTATAATTTGTTTCGGATTTGGATTTTCGGATTTCGAATTTCCCAAGGTGAAACCTTGGGGCTATGGACTATTACCCCATCTTTCGATAGGCTATGGTCCATTGAAGGGTAGATTCCTATACATTACTCACCCGTCTGCCATTGTCTTGCGACCATTCGACTTGCATGCTTAAGGCACGCCGCCAGCGTTCATCCTGAGCCAGGATCAAACTCTCAAAAAAATTTCGACGCATCGAAATTTTTGCAGTCCGACTGAAATCGCTCCCCGCTGAGCGGGGTAAGATTTGGGCGGACAAAAAAAATCGAAAACATCGAAAACTCCACCTAATGTGGAGATTTCCTACCACTTCTTGATCGAGGAACTCTGTTCCGAGAGAAATCCGCCAAAGATCGCTGTCGCCTGAGGCGACTAAGATCGGGCGGACTGACTCATTAAACATGCTCCTTCAAGAAATTAAAAAATACCCGCACCCGCGTGCAGATACATAACTCCTGGCAAATTATACTTATAGATGTGCTGCTAAGTTATCAAAGAGCTAAGAACAAAAAAATCCTCCAAAGGAGGATTCGCTTTAACCCAAACTTCGGTAGATTTTTTTACATACCACAGCTATTATAAACGAATTTCAGAAATTGTCAACGACTAAAAAAAATTCTTTCATTGCTTTGAAGCGGACGATTCCCAAAGAAACAACAACGTTCAAACTTTTATTCACTCTCCACATTGGAATTTCCACGATTTGGTCAAACAAGCCAAAGAAGTCGCCAATTTCTAGATTACTTGTTTTCCATAGCTTTATGGAGAATTACCATCAAAGAAACTACGACAATGATGTTAATTTTCTTGACCTTGAAGGATGCTTAAGCATTCTAATGATTCTTGCCTCTAAGCGAGATGCGTTAGTCCTTGTGCATCCAATTTCCTTGCCTACATCTTCTTGGGTCATTTCATCCCCCCCTCTGCTGAAACCAAATCTCAAATCTATAACCTTCTGTTCCCTAGATGTAAGCGTCCCAACAACTTCTCTAACACGCTCACGCTTCCATGCTTCATCAATGCTTTCTTCTACGAGAAGGGGTTCAAACGTCGCATCTGTTCTTAACAACAAGGGTAATCTGTGTTCTACATAACGCAAAAGATCTGAAGATGAAATAGTTGTTTCTTCGCTTACTTCTTTAACGAAAATGGACAGCTCTCTGTTTGTTAATTCATTAGCTTCTAACTTCTCCCTTATTTCTTCCATTCTCCTCAAGAACTCTATTTTTCTCGCAAAAGACGCGCCGCCAAAACCCAAGGGAAAATCATATTTTTTTTGAAGGTACGAAAAAATGCCAATTTGCGCCAGCCCAGCTACTCTCGCAGAGATTTGATTTGTTTTCTTTATGCCGGAAGCGTGTGTTAATACACAAGTTATCGCCGAGCTTAGCATATCTTCCCGATCTTCTTCTGTATCCTTCTCTTCAGTAAAAACCGAATCAACTGTTCCAAGAATAGTCTTAATTGTTAAAAAGAGAAAAACATTCTGTCCCGCAAGCTTTGTCTTCTTATCTTCGCTTCTTATTGCTGCGAGAGCTTCTTGCTGAATTTTAATAGACACTTTTAGGGGAATCTCTGACGTTGCTGATTTTAGTAATGAGTATAAACTTGAACCAGGATGTTTCTCCAACTTATTTCTGACAACTTTTTCAAAGAAAATATTTAGTTCTCCTACGGATCCTGTCCTTAGTAACTCTGTAATGGGATTCAAATTGTAGCTAGTTTCCTGCTCCATCCCCATAAGGAAAATATTATAATTTATATATTACTATAAGTCAATTTGTTGTGTTGTTGTTTAAGGGGGGGCTCCTGGGGACGGGGGGCTCCTGGGGACGGTCCTCAACTTTATTGTCTTGACAATCCAAACTAAGCATACTTTTTATATCTTCTCCTTAGATACTTTCTTTGAGACCGTATTGCAAATTTGTTTGTCCCTAAAACCGCTTCTTCTTTTTCAAATAATCTTTTTATTTCTGAAAAACTTTCCTTTAACCCGCTGTAGATAAATGACTCATATTCTTTAAGTGAATTTTTGGTTTCGCCAACCAAACGAACTATGTCTTTATCAAGAATTAAATGAGACTCTTTCCCCAACGCCTCTTTTATGCTGCTGTATTTGTACAAAAGCGGATCGGAAGTTAACCCTGCCCTAACAGGATTAAGATAGATATACTGAGAAAGCTTCAGAAAATAAGAATTGTTTTCAATAAGAATACTCTTGAATCTGTTTTGAAATACTGGACCTAAGTGTCCGTGGGTACGGTTAAAATACATAGAGTAGCTGGTTATCAAAGATGCCATAATTTTCGATATAGGAGATTTCCGTGTTTGAATTGAGATATGGAAGTGGTTTGGCATGAGACAGAAACTATAAATGGAATGGTCATATTTCTTTTTTAAATCCTTGAGCTTTTTTAGAAAAAAACGATAGTCGTCGTCCGTAAGAAAAATATCTTGCTTGTTGATGCCCCTATTGAAAACGTGATAAAAGGCATTTTGAGATACAAACCGTGGCCCTCTTGGCATAATATAAAAAGTATTGCATTCCCGGATTGTCTTGTCAAGACTTCTGAGGACCGTCCCTAATTTCTAATTTCCTAATTTCCTAATTCTACCCTAGAAGTGTTACCGATGTATCTCAGCCTGCTCACTCACACTCAGGAGATCTGTCTTTTCTACCAGTCTTCTTATCCATGAAGTATGCGCCGCATAAATTATCCAATAGGCTTGTCTATAATTCTTCTCTCTATGCTTAACCATATTTAAAGCTATTCTTCTAATAGGTATGTCTGCAAATTCTATTACTTTAATCAATTGTTTTCTGTTGCCTTTGCCTAATCCTAAATCGCGTACCAATTTCCCAACAGTTATAAATATGGGCTGTCTATTGTCGTATTTTTGTAAACGGCTATGAACATACGCAGGGGGAACAGACTTTAATTTCCTCCGGAGCTTAACAATATCTCCTTTCTCAATTGCTTTTTTAATTTCATAGTCGTTTTTGCGATAGTTATTGAAAACATAGGGTAAATTTATGCTTTGCTCTTTTAATATTTGCCTCTCGGAACTTACGGCAGATACTGATACCCCTAAATTTTCCGCTATTTTCCTCACATTCCTGACTCCGTTGTTTAATTCTTCTTTTATCCTTACCAATAATCCTCTCCTTGTCAATGAACGCTTGTCTTTTAGGATCTGGGGCAACGGCTTATCAAGCGGCATTGCCTCCAATGGAAACCTACTTCTAATCTCCTGTGAACAATTACGGTGCAAATATGTTAAAAAATTTTTATTTATTCTCCAAATTTCCTGTTTACCAACATGAAATAGGTCTGCTACCGATTGCCCTGTTGTTTCAGGCCCCATATTAACCAAAAGGCCTATGTCAACTGCTCTATCCCAACGCTCTTGTGTGAAATGTGCGCCTTTAGGAGGCTGATTGTGAGCGCCCTCCGCCATAGCGGTTTCTATCCATTCAGCTTTTTTAGCGTAAGATTGAGGAGTTGCTCTTAATCGTTCCATAATCGGAATATTATACCATAAACCATCCCGTAGTAAAAAATGCAAAGCGGTTATTTGGATTATTTCGGAAGACTTTCTGCAACTTTATAGAGAACAATTCCCAAACTTACCACAACATTCAAGCTTTTATTTACTCCCCACATCGGAATTTCGACGATTTGATCGCAGATTTTTAAAACTTCTTTTGAGACCCCAAGCGTTTCATGCCCAACTACCAAAGCAATTGGAAAACTATAATCCGCCTTGTCGTAAGGAATACTTCGCTTATCCTGTTCTATCGCTATTATTTTTATACCTGATACTTGCCTCCTAATACTTGACACTGCTTCGACAGCAGTCGAAGCATAGCTCCAAGCCACCCATTCTGTTGTATTAATTGAAGCCTTTTTAATTCGAGTATGCGGCGGTGTTTCGGTCTGTCCGCACAAAATAACTTTCTCCGCGGCTACTGCATCTGCCAGACGAAAAATAGAGCCAACATTGTAAGTATCCATTACATTATCCAAAATAATGCAAATCGGATTCTTCTTAATCTTTTTTAATTCTTCGGGGTTAGGGATAGTTGTTCTTAATTCTGCCGCTCCTAATTTAATCATAAAAGTAATTCTGAAACTTTATTTTACTATTTAGTATCTAATTATACAAAAGTAGACTTATTTTTCGGGATACAAAGGAGCAGCGAATTCATAAACTTTCTTATAAATATCTCTAGTCAGCGCTGCTCCGGCAGCAAAATATTCTCTAATAAATTTTTTGTTGGAAATTAAGACATCTTCTACTTTTTTCACTGTCTCGCCTACCAACGAAAACCCTGATGGATCAAGAATAATCCTCTCTGCTAACTTGGCATCATTTCTTATCATTGACAAATAATCGTTAGCCTGGTCTCCGGCAGCATTCTCTATCCCCGTTATTTCGCTCGGGGCGGCAATGCTAGCTAATCTCAAATCTTCACCCAAACCGTATGACTCATTTTCTGCGATTTCCATCATTGCAAGAGGAACCCGCGAACCTTGTGAAAAATCAAAGTAAAATTTAAAAAATCTGTGGTCAACATCCTTTGGATCATCTCTAAACTGAACAGCAGCATTCTGAAATGTGTAGACCATAATATCCGCGACCAGAGAAATGCTATTCTGCCTCCGCGAGATTTCTTCTCCACGACTTTTGTAAGAAGCCTTATTCCTAGCCAACATCTTAAGTATTAACTCCCGATTCGCAAATAAAGCTGTGACTTTGTCTACAACATTGGGATAGAGATCGTTCATTGTCAACTCAACTTCCTGCTCTGAGGGATTTTCTAAAGCAAGCCTGAATTGCGCCAAATTCTTCACTATTTTTGTCTCAAGTTCTTCCACCATAAGAGACTTATATCATATGCCATGAATAAAATCAATATTATAGGACATTGGTCTTTTCAGAGAGGCTATTTCTTGACAGCTTTAGGTGATGGGGTTGTTGCGGGGACTTCTTTTTGCAAGCTAGTTGAAGCTCTTTGGAATTCGCTTATCAGATTCTTAACATCAATTGCCTGTATTAAAGCTGCCTGTCTGGCCGGCTGATTTTTGACAGCTGCCTCACTTGCCAATCGCGTTAATACGTCTATCGCGCGGTTAATTCCCGTTGCGGAAACCTTTGCTTTGCTGACGTTGTCACCAATCTCCTGATTTAAATCATCAATTGTTTCATTCATTAAAAGGTCTGCCGGCAAATTTTCTTCAGCACTTACCTTTGCAATTTTTAAAGCTTCTTTTGCGGCTATAACCTGCGCTTTTATTTCCCCAGTCGCTTTGACCTCTAGTTCCGAAAGAACTTTTTGCTTTTCTTTAATTGAATCATTTATTTCTTTTGCCAATAGGGCTATGTTGCGACCTGTAAGCTTGGCGTTAGTCAAATCCCCCGAAGCCGCTTTAAGATTATCGGATACTCCTTGTAATGCAGTTCTAATTCCTGAAACATTGCTTTTGGCTAACATAATTTGCAATTCCGCCAGTCTTTCTCCGGCAACGGCGCTGTGTATTTTTGCTTTTTGCTCAGGAGTAAATGCCAAAATCAGACGGAATTCCTGCTTTAGTCTATCAAGAAAAAATAAAGGACTATCCGGAAGAACAAGTCCCGGACCTTCTGCTGTTGGAGGAATCGACAAGGTTTCCGCACTTGCTACTCCCAAAACGTCTTCCTGATGATTGGCGGAAACAGAATTGGAGGAAAGAACAACAATTACAGACGTCAAACTAACACTCAGAAGAAAAATCAAAAACTTCCTCACACTATTTATATTGATGCCTCTTCATACAGATGTCAAGCAGTAAAAATTCGTTAATTTTTTAATTCGTTAACTGAATAATTGTTAAATTGAATCGCTTGTAGTATCATTTATAAATGACGGCAACTACTCATGCGCTTATCGGCACTATTATTGCGGCCAAGATCGGAAACCCTGCTTTAGCTATACCAATCGCCATTGCTTCTCACATTGCCGCTGATGCAATTCCTCATTGGGATACTGCCACCAACAGAAAAAAGAAAACGTTTAAAAAGTTATTTATCCATAGCCTCATCGATGTAATTCTCGGCTTTGCTCTTTCTTACCTTCTTATATTCTTATTTTTCCCCCAAACCAATCTTGCCTACACATTTTCTGTAATTCTTGCTTCACAATTTTTTGACTGGGCAACCGCGCCGTATTATTTCTTCAAAATCAAAGCATTTAAATGGGCTTATTCTTTCCAAAAACTATTTGATAACGACCTCGATCTTCCTTGGGGACTGGTTATCCAGGTTATTTTACTTCTATCTCTTGTTTTTGCGGCAGTAAAGTTTTTCTAACATCCTCCAACTTCCAAGCGGCAAAATCGCAGGCAGGGTAATTACTGCAACCGTAGAATTTGCGGCCTTTTCGCGTCTTTTTGACCACAATCTTTCCCCCTTTGCCCGCCGACTTGTCCGCCGAAGCGTTTGCGAAGGTGGGAGCCTTGGCGGAGGCTGGGCCTCCACATTTCGGACAAACTAAACCCGTCTCCTCAACATATGGTTTGGTAAATTTACAGTCCGGGAATCTGGAACAAGCCAAAAATTTGCCAAATTTTCCCGTTCGAATAATTAAATTTCCTTCTTTACACTGCGGACATTGTTCGTCGGTTTGCTCAACCGCAATTTTTACTCTCCGTACTCCTTCAGCCTCTGCTAATTTTTTTTCAAATGGAACATAGAAATCTCTCATCATCGGCGCCCATTTTTCTTCTCCATTAGCAATGGCATCAAGCTTATCTTCGATTGATGCAGTAAATGGAATATCATCAATGTCCGAAAAGTTGGTTACCAAAAAATCATTAACGGCAATTCCGATTGCGGTTGGAAAGAATTTCCCTTCCTGACGTTCAATATAACTGCGTGATTCAATTGTAGAAATAATAGTCGCGTAGGTTGACGGTCTGCCAATCCCCTTTTCTTCCAATGTCTTGATGACTGAAGCATCATTGTATCTGGGCGGAGGCAAAGTTTCATGCTCTTTTTCCAAAACATCAACTAAATTAAGCTTTTCTTCTTTCACAAATTTTGGCAATTTATTGTCTGACAAGCCCAATGGATTTACTTTCAAAAACCCTTCAAAAACCAGAATCGACCCATTCGCTTTCAATTTATAACTACTAACTACTAACTTCTGACTACTAACTTCTGATTTGTTAGCTGTTAGTTGTTTTTCGTTAGTAGTTACGAATACGGTGGTTGATTCTATAACCGCGTCCGCCATTTGAGAAGCCACTGCTCTTTTCCAAATGAGATCATAAAGTTTTCCATAGGGAGCCCCAAGATTTACCGCCACGTCTCCCATTAATACCGCAGCTTTTGTCGGCCTGATTGCCTCGTGGGCTTCCTGAGCAAGCTTTTGTTTGGTTTTGTAAAAACGCGGACTTGCCGGCGCATATTTTTCTCCATATTCTTTTTTGACAAAATTTATAATCGCTGACATTGCAGCTGAGGAAATCGCTACCGAATCCGTTCTATGATAAGTTATGTATCCTTCCTCGTATAATTTTTGGGCCAAACTCATGGTTCTTTTCCCGTTTATTCCCAGCCTTCTCGCCGCATCCTGCTGAAGAGTTGAAGTTGTATAAGGAGGCATTGGACTTCTTTTGGTCGCTTTTTGCAAAACATCTACTACTTTAAATGTTTTCGTTTTTAAATCGCTAACAATTGCTATGGCTTTTTCTTGTGAGTCAATCGAAGTCTTGGTGATTTTATACTGCCCGTCATACAATTGAAAACTGCTCTGCAGTTCTATCTTTTCCCCATTTATTTCAATTAATTCAAACTCCGTCCCCTGATTATTAATTATTAATTTTTCATTATTAATTTGGCGCAACAGCGCCATTATCGTCCAGTACTTTTCTTTTCCAAACTTCTCAATTTCTCTTTCCCTTTCAACTATTAAACGCAGGGCTACTGATTGCACTCGCCCTGCTGACAAACCCCTACGGACTTTTTTCCACAAAAGAGGAGAAAGTTTGTAGCCAACCAAACGATCCAAAACTCTTCTGGCTGTTTGCGCATCCACCAAATTATTATCAATTTCTCTTGGATTTTTCAAAGCCTCTTCAATTGCTTCTTTGGTAATTTCATGAAATGCTATTCTCTGAAACTTTGAACTTTGAACTTTGAACTTTGAACTTGAGCCGAGCACATCGGAAATATGCGAGGCGATTGCCTCCCCTTCGCGGTCAGGGTCAGTCGCCAAAATAATTTGATCTGCATTTTTTGCCGCAGTTTTAAGTTCCGCAATAATTTGTCTTTTGTCCGCAACTACTTCGTACAAAGGCGCAAAATCATGCTCAAAGTCTATTCCGATTTTGCTTTTGGGCAAATCCACAACATGTCCCATCGAGGCTTTAATAACATAATCATGCCCTAAAAATTTCCCAATTGTTCGCGCTTTAGTAGGTGATTCCACGATAACCAGTTTCATATTTATTTCAAGAAGTTACTCATTGTCTGCATAATTATACCCCGTATGTCAAGTCCCCCTTGACATTACGTTATAACATGTTATAATATGTAATAACGTAAATAGCTATATTATGATAAGGAAATTAATTAGGATTGGTAATTCGGTTGGAGTAACTCTGGACAAGAAAATGCTGCGCTCTATTGGTCTAGATGGAATAACTTGGGTATGGATCGAACCGGATAAGAAGAAAAAATCAATTATTATCAGAAAACGCGCAGAAAAAGACTGGTAAAATCAAAAAATAGTTCGTAAGGCCAAATCCGGTAAAGCTAACTTATTTCATTAATTCCTTTAATTTCTTATAAGCGTCTTGAGTAAGAGAAATAGTTACCGGTCCGACAGGATTAAGCGTCTGGGAATTATTCCCGTTAAGAATAATGTAATTTGCAATAAATTTTCCCCTATTTTCTATGAAGTTCTCAAGCTTAAATAAAACAGTTGGTTCAGTTTTTGGATTTGTTGCGGTATCTACAATAAGATTCTCCTTAGGAACGCTGACCGTTACGCTTTGTGTTGAATTATCGCTCCCTAAGACTTTTACCTTAAAATTGACTATCTTAGTCTTTTTGTCATAGCTAAAATAACCTTTACCATCATCTATTAACGGAGCTGACCTTAATCCTTCTTTCTCAAAGATATCTTGTTCTAACTTAAGGACGTTGGCAAGATTAAGGTTTCCTTGATGTCTTACATAATTAGCTCCCAGAATTATTCCCCCGACAGCTGCCGCGCAGATAGCAAGCCCAACAATTGCTTTAGCACGTTCCCTGAAGGAATAGCCGGAAACTTTTTTTTCAATCATAAGCTTAGATTATACGGTATGCTCAAGAAAAAGATCGGAATTTATTTAAAATTATCGGGACTTGCCGACTTGATCAACTAAGGTACCTATAACAAAAGACGCATAAGCTATTTTCCTTCCTCTTGTATTTAATCTACTATCTTCCATAATTGACCACTTACCTTTAGAAACTTTTTTTAATACGTTCGTACTACTACCAAGCATGTTTAGCTGAAATCCTTCTCCGTAAGGACTGTATGCTTCCACGAATATACTTCCTCTGTCGCGAAATAAACTAATCGCATGTGGTTTATCTGAAAAATGTTCAAATGGATCAGGCCACGTTTTGCTTTCACGAAAAGGTAACAAGTTCAATCTGTCTGGATCTATGGCTTTGGCGGATTTATCTTCCAAAAACCCGTCCACCTTACTCACGATTCCCCAATATAATTTACTTACCCACGGACTTTCAAATAGCTGCCCTATTGACTCAATATGACTTGGCATATAGTCTCGCATTATATAAAAGAAGTTTACCGAAAGTCAATCCAACAATGAAAATGTGCCGTTATTTAAATTCTTTATCATTCCTTTTATCTCCATCATCGAAAGAAGGCTGCTGAGTTTTGACGGATTAAATTTTGTCCGCCTGACTAGCTCATCAAAATGCAATGGTTCATCTTGTAAGAGTTTTAAGATTAAATTCTCCTCCTTCGTATCCCCTTTTCTATTTGTGATTTTGGATTTTGAATTTATTTGGGATTTAGGATTTTGATTTTGGAATTTTAACTCTTTTAAAATATCGTCGGCTGAAGTTACCAACTTAGCACCTTTTGCAATTAACTTATATGGCCCCTTAGACATGCTTGAAGTAATCGGCCCGGGCACCGCGAAAACTTTGCGGTTAAACTTCAAAGCAAATTCCGCCGTAATTAACGAGCCACTATCCTCCGCTCCTTCGGTGACTAAAACAGCTTGAGACAAGCCTGCAATAATCCGGTTGCGGGCAGGAAAAGTCCATTGAGTTGGCCTCATTCCTAAGGGAAATTCCGAAACAATACAATTGCCGCTTTCCAAAATACCATTATATATAGATATATTCTCCCCCGGATTGCAGCAATCAACTCCACATCCTAAAACCGCGATTGTTTTGCCATTATTTTCCAATGCAGTCCTGTGCGAAATCGCATCAACCCCAAGAGCCAAGCCAGAAATAATCGTAAATCCGTTCAAAACCAAATCCGTGGTCAACAATTTTGTGACTTCCCTACCATATTGAGTAGTCCTTCGGGCGCCTACGACTGCGACCGAAAGCCCTGAGCGAACGGAGAGAATCGAAGGGTCGCCTTTCCCATAAAGTACAAACGGCGGATTTTTAATTTGTCTTAATAATTCCGGATATTCTTTATCTCCTAGAGTCAAAAACCAAACATCTTTTTCTTTTAATTCTTTAAGATAATCTTCAAGCGAAAACTTTTCCCTAAACTCTTCAAATTTCCCCGCCCCCTCTTCCCCAATTAGCTTCGCAAGACCAGGTCTTGGAGCCTCCCAAGCAGCTTGCGCAGTGCCAAATTCTTCCAAAAGTTTTCTGAATTTAGCCGGACCAATCCCAGGCAACGCCGAAAACCCAAACCAATAATCTCGTTCGCTCATAACGCTAGCTTATCACAAGTTATTTATTAGAAGTTAGCTGTTAGAAATTGTCTCATCTCCCAAACCACTCTTCCAAAACTTTTTACAGATTTTTAATAAGCTTTTTTGCCTGATAGCCAACCCAATCAGAAGGCAATAATTCTTTGGGCAAAAACGGATCGCTTAACAAAACTTGCAAATACTTTTCTCTAGTTTTTCTTATTTCAATTTTCCTTTGCTCTTGACTATTTAACTGCATAGTGCGGCCGTTTAATGCAGTTAAATGGGAAAGAATCTCTCGGTATTTATCATTTAATTGATCCAAATTCCAAACCTTCCTTGCTAACTCCTTAAAATCTCCAACTAAGATATTCGAAGCTTCAAGCATGTAAACATATTTGCCCAAATCAATGCTATCTAAATATTCTGAAAAATCTTTTATAATATCATGCGGAGTAATAAAGACAGATTCTTGAAGCATACCAAAGCCTAGCTCCCTTAGTTTTCTTCGCAGATAATTTCTTTTTTCTTTCTCTAATTCGCTTATATCAAACATTACAATTCTCCATTTGCCGTCCCATCGCTTTCTATGAAAATCCAACAAAGGAAAATCCCTCTGGATTCTTTCTTGCCCTTGCGAAGTTATCCTAATGTATACACTCCCCTTCTTCTCGATTTTTTCTATATACCCTGCTTTTAAACTACGCCAAACCAAATTACCAAAATTGTTTTTTCTATATTGCTTCGGCACCCATCCATACATGCTCTCATAACTTTTACTAACTAATCTGAAAGGATCTCTTAACTCTTCAAAAGTATCCAAAGCACCTGCCAATCCCAATAAGAGAACGTCTTGCGGGCGAACTAATTTCCTCATATTGTTATTTAATAATATGGTGCGGCCGCTGTCAATAGTTAAATGGCTAAAATTACCAACACAAGGTGTTTTCGGTGTTTTCAGAGAAATTTATGATCTCTTCAGGGAAATTAATACCATTAATTAACACTGTAGATTACCGATGATGCGGAAAAGACTGTGCCTAAATTTATGATTTTGATCGTAGGTTCCGGGGAAACTGGGGTGCCCCTTGTCGAATTTTCTCTAATCGTTTCCAAAAAGCAGCGTGATCGTCCTTACTGCCTTCCGGTTTTTCAATAGCTACCGCTATATGACCTTTTCCTTCGACCCTAATCATGGATACTTTTGGAGATCCATCAGAATCGACTTCTAGTCTTGATTCGCCTCTAGACATTACGGATCTTACGGATACGTATGGAAATTCTTCTCCTTCGTCTGCAATTTTTGCAACTTTAAAACCTGTTGCTGAAGCTGCATCTAAATAAGAGTATAATTCATCCCAACAAATATTTGACGTTACTACCTTTCTGCTTTTTATTTTACTAATAAAATCAGGACCAAATTCTTTCCCGCTCATTCCCGAAAACTTAGATTCCATAGGTTTAATTTAATTGCTCATAAGTTTAGCAAAAAAAAAACTTTTGTCAAGAGGCCGCTTAATTAAAGTTTAATATCCGACACTTCTAGTACAATATGGAAGTGAATCAATTAACTAAAATTACATTAGCCTGGGAACTCTTTGAG
>MFPH01000064.1 GCA_001782645.1 Candidatus Levybacteria bacterium RIFCSPLOWO2_12_FULL_37_14
GTGAAATTGTAGCTAAAGTTGATCAGTATTGGTTTGAAATCAAAGGGAATTCAACGATAGAATTTCTTTTTCGCGATACGGCAAATGGCATAGTAAGAATTTACAGCAATGCTGGAGTAATTACTGCGGGAACTTGGCTGCATTTGGTGGCGGTTAAAGACGGCACGACTGGGAGGATATACAAAAATGGTATAGATGCAACATCATCATCAGATGTGCTCGATGACATTAGAACCACAACGAATAATCTGCTCATTGGTTCTTACAATGCTTCCTCTGATTATTTTAATGGTCTCATTGACGAAGTCCGCATTTACAACTCTGCGCTTCTCTCCTACCAGACCAAGCAGCTTTATGCGCAGGGATTGTTGAAACACCTACTGGCATTTAGATAATAATTTTTTGATATATTGACTCCCCTTCCCTTCTCTTTTACAATGTTTTTATGAAACAAAAAAACGATTCTCCGCAAGTTTTAACAAAAACCTATTTGGACAAGGCCCTGGATGAAAGATTTGGATTATATGATAAGAAAATGGATGGTAGGTTTGACAGGCTTTTGCAGGGAATTCGTAGGGAATTTACTTTTGCTATGGAAACTATTGCAGAGAAGTTTGACCGGAAGCTTACTAAGCGCACTAATTTAATCCTCACTACTGTTGATCCCCTATTGAAAGAGCTTGAGACAAGAAGGGAAGACAGGGAGATTGTCCCCAGTCAATCTGCAGAAATTAAAGATAAAATTGACAACCACGAGGAGAGGATTAAGATTCTTGAATCTGCCTAAAATTTGTGTTCTTATTCTTTATTTTCATAATAGGTTTATTTATCGGGAGTTTTTTGAATGTACTCGTAGATAGACTGTCACGAGAGGAATCCATTATTAAGGGAAGGTCGCATTGCGAGAAATGCAAGAAGACTCTTCAATGGTATGATTTGATTCCCCTGCTTTCCTTTATTTTATTAGGAAGAAAATGTCGTTATTGTCACTTCCCTCTTTCGTTTTATTATCCAGTCGTCGAATTAACAACGGGCATTCTGTTTGTTATTGCATACTTGTTTATTAATAATAATTTACCATTTACCATTTACCATTTACCATTTATTTCTCTATTTTACTATTTATTCATAGTGAGTTGTTTGATTGTAGTTTTCTTTGCAGATCTTAAATATGGCATTATTCCCGACAAAATCGTCTTCCCCGCAATACTCGTTTCATTTCTATACTTAATACTTAATACTAAATACTTAATACTTCCCCATCTTCTGTCTGCCCTTGGCGCCGGTCTATTTTTCCTGTTCTTGTCCTTAATTAAAATCAAAAAACATAGAGCGATGGGATTTGGAGATGTAAAATTTGCATTCTTAATGGGTTTGATTTTGGGATTTCAAAATATTATTGTTAGCCTATATATAGCTTTCTTGACAGGCGCAATTGCGGGATGCATACTAATTCTATGGGGGAAAAAGAAGCTAACCGGGACAAGTATTCCATTTGGTCCATTTTTGGTCTTAGGCACATTTTTAGCACTATTTTGGGGAGACGCTATCTTTCAAAAAATAATGCTGCTGCTTTTACGCTAATAGAGTTATTGGTTGCGATTGCTATAATTGGGGTTCTGGCAGGAGGAGCTTTTTTTGCTTTAAATCCGGCGGGTCAATTCGCTAAAAGTAGAGATATACAAAGAAAAAATGACCTTGAGAGAATAAAAGTTGCATTGGATACATATTACAACGACAACAATAATTATCCAATAGACAGAGGTACAATTGGCACAGCAAGCTGGGGTGGCGAATGGAAGCCATATATGGCTGAAATTCCCCAAGATCCGCTAAGCACGCAAAGTTATTATTATGACTCTGACGGCAGCTCATACAGACTTTA
This sequence comes from Candidatus Levybacteria bacterium RIFCSPLOWO2_12_FULL_37_14, assembly GCA_001782645.1. Classification (GTDB taxonomy): domain Bacteria; phylum Patescibacteriota; class Microgenomatia; order Levybacterales; family UBA12049; genus GWB1-37-8. The sequence continues at coordinate 1,886 of MFPH01000064.1, forward strand.
TGCTAATTTAGAGAGATGTTCAGATTCTCGGAGTGTTGCTGGCGTAGATTGTCAGCGTACAGGTAAAAATTATAGCGTTAGCTCTTCCAATTTGGCAGCGTTAACCCCAATGCCTATCCCTACTGTTACTCCAATTCCCGGCTCATGTGCATCCTTTTCGAATAGTTGTGCTGTTTGTTTAGGCGCCGGATACAATAAATGCGGGTGGGATGGATCAAATTGTAAAAATTACGCGCCTTTTTGCTCTTCTGGGCAAACAAAGTGGTATATTAACGACAATTGTTCTAGAAATAGATGCGGAGTCAGATAGAAAAGCTTCTTTGTTTGACTAGAATTTAAGTTGCTGTTATTATGATTTTATGGTTAAAGCTCCTTCGTTTCCCCCATTAAGAAATGGTTTTACCTTGGTAGAATTGCTGATTGTAATTGCCGTGATTGGAGTTTTGGCTGGCGGAATAATAGCTCTTGTGAATCCGGCTGCTCAATTCCAGAAAGCGAATGATTCAAAAAGGAAATCTGACCTTGCCCAAATCCAAAGGGCGTTGGAGGTATATTATCAGGATAACAGGAAATATCCTGATGCTGTAGATTACAAAATTAAAAGATTAGATGACTCTACAGCTGATTGGGGCGAACAATGGACGCCCTATATGGGGAATTTACCTAAAGATCCAAGAAGCCCATCCAAAAATTATGTATACAATGCTACCGATAGCGGACAAACTTATTGTATTTATGCTAGTCTGGATATAGGAGTAGACATAACTCTTAATACTGCTTGTTTTCCATCTAGGGCAAGTTGTGGAACGGATTATAAGTGCAATTATGGAATCTCAAGTCCGAATATAACACCATGAAAATAATTTTTATTAATGTCATCCTGAACTTGTTTCAGGATCTAAATATTAAAGAGACGAGATGCCGAAATAAATTCGGCATGACACGAGGAATAACTAGTGGATTTACGCTGATTGAGCTTTTGGTGGCGATAGGAATTATTGGAATTTTGGCCAGTTTCTTGTTGGCGAATTTTGTTGGAGTAAGGCAAAGAGCCCGAGACGGAGTACGCAAGTCCGATCTTCGCCAAATCCAATCCGCCCTGGAGCTTTATAGATCGGATAAGGGAGGCTATCCGACCTCTGGTTCAAGTTCGGGCAACTTTCCCACAGTGTGCGGTTCTCAATTTGATGATGGCGCATCTACGCCCGCAATCTATATGAAAAAAATTCCATGTGACCCCTCAGGGGGTACTGCGATTTATACATATATTCCGTCTAATCCAAACAGCGACAATACTTTGTATGCATCATATTCTTTAGTTGCTTGTCTTGAAAATAAAAACGATTCTCAAAAAGATGCAGTAAACGTTTCTCCCTGCGACGGTACGAATAATTTTTCTTACACTCTGACTAATCCGTGATGAAAAAAATATTCCATTTACCGTTCAATATTTTTCAGAATGGTTTTACCCTCATTGAGCTGATGGTTACAATATCTATTACTGCTGTTTTGGGAACACTGGGTATCGCGGGATTTGTAAATTATAATAAAGTTCAGGTTCTTCAAACCTCAACCAGCGAGGTGGTGACGATGCTGAATTTGGCAAAATCCCGCGCTCAATCGCAAATAAAACCTTCAGGATTGTGTGTCGGTAACGATCTAAGCGGCTATTCAGTAAAAATTAGTAAAGACGCTAATAATAAATGGTGGTATAAGTTGTATCTTAATTGTTCTGATGAGAGAGAGAGTCTAATTGATGAGCAAAACAAGCAACTTCCGGCAAGTTTAAGTTTTGACGCCAATAATACTTTTTTCTTCCCCGTGCAAACAGGTGGCGTAGATACGAGCGGCATAATTGTTATTAGCTCTGGCGGAAGTTCAAGAACCATTACAATTAATTCTTTGGGAGGAGTCAGCGTGCAATGATAAAGCAAAAAGGACAGACGCTCTTGGAAATCCTACTTGCTTTTGGAGTTTCGGTAATGGTGTTGGGAGCAGTGATATTTGTTATAACAGCTTCTCTCAATAACACGCAATATGCTAAAAACCAGGGCTTGGCAAATTCGTACGCGCAGGAAGGAATGGCAATAATTAGAAAAATAAGAGATTCTAGAGTGAAAGAAACGTCTGATCTAGAAAATTATACAACAAACACGAGATATTGCCTTAGTTCAGCTTCTACGAAATTAGGAGATCCTATTTCAGCATTAAATTGTGGACAAAATGTAGGAATTTTTTCGCGGGAGGTGAGGTTTAGTCATGATGAGGATAGTAGTGGGAATTGCTCGGGCGGCAGTAAAGCTACGGTAAAAGTTTCATGGGCTGATAATAAATGTCCTGTTGGCAATCCTCTTTGTCACAGCGTGGAGCTTATAACTTGCTTTTCGAGTATTGATTTGAAGCCGACACCATGATCGAAAAATCAAAAGTCAAAAGTCAAAAATCAAAATTGAACGGAGGATTTACGTTGGTTGAGCTTCTGGCATCGATTATTGTCTTGGTTGCTGTAGGATCGATTATAGCAGGTATAATATCTTCTTCCCTGAGAGGCGCTAATAAAACAAATACAATTGAGAATATTAGGCAGAATGGAAATTATGCTCTTGCTCAAATGTCCAAGGACATAGAATATGCACAGACCTTTGAGGGACTAAGCACTAACGGAGTGGATTATGTTACAAGCTGTCCGTTTTCTACTCCTACTCCTCCGGCGACACCTGAACCGGTTCCTACAGATTATGCATATATTAAAATAATACCTCTCAACGGTAATCAAACGATTTACAACTGTGCCGGTTCAACTTTGGCAGTAACTACATTGAGCGGTACAACACCCACCCCTACTCCATCCTCGCTTGTAAATATGGATTCTGTTTCTTTAAAAGAATGCAAAATTACCTGTATACAAACCAGAGCAACGGATATTCCGGTAATTAAAATAAGATTTAAACTTGGGCCCACAGGTTCAAATAATCTTGTAGAAAAGACTACCCCGCCAATTCTTTTCGAAACCTCGGTTACAATAAGAAATTACAAAAAATAACTTTTCCTTCTGCGAGTTGACATGAAATAATCATCTTGTTATGCTAATCGTATGCGTAAACAGCATGGCTCGCCTTGCGGCGAAGCAGGTCAGATTCTTTTGATAGTAATCTTGGTAGCAGTAGTTGCTTCGACTATAGGATTGTCCATCACATCAAGAAGCATTATAAGCCTCCGGACGTCAACTGAGGAGGCGGAATCCCAAAAAGCACTGGCTGCCGCAGAGGCAGGCATCGAGCGTGCAATGCAGGGGAATATTCCCATCGCGTTGTCGGAGCAAACCGTGAACAATTCTGGGGGCGGAAAAAATTCTGCATATTTCACTAAAGTTGATGAGGTTCAGAGCTTCAGCTTTCTGCTGAATGGGGAAAGCAAAACGCTGGATTCAGCAGGCAATATTGCGAAGGTAATTCCAAATACAGTTCCGAAAGATGAGGGGGTAGATGTTTGGTTTATTAAACACAAAGATAATGGCGATCTTGATTATTCTGATTATTTCTCAGCCTCTCCTCAATTTTTAAATTTATATTGGGGATCTTCATCAGATGGGTGTGGAGATGCTGCTATTCAGGCAGTAATTGTTACGAGAGCTCAGTCGTCTCCATATGAAATTAAGTCTTATCGTTACGTTTATGATGGCTGTTCAACCAGAAGGACTGGGGAGTTTGGTAATAATTTTACCCTAGCCAATTTAGGGTCATTTCCTCAAGATTACGATGATGATGGGAAAATAGACATGGCCTTTACAAATAGAACGCCTATAAATGATTTGGCACGTGGCATAGTACCTGCTAGCAAAAAGAATATAATTTTAATGAGAGTGATTCCTATTTACAAAGACGCAGCAATAGGAATAAATACATGCAATCCTGACTCTGCCGGAGATAATTGTACATCCTTGCCTTCTCAAGGCTATGTAATAACTTCCACGGGAACATCGGGGCAGGCAGTCCGTAAGCTTACGATTTTCAAAGGATATCCACAGACTTATCTGCCCTATTTATCATATGGTCTTTTTGTAGCTAATTAATTTGTTGGTATGATGTTTAATAAGTCTATCGGTCTGGATATAGGTTTAACTAAGATTAAAGCAGTCTCTTTATCAAGACAAAATAATAGTTTTGTTTTGGATAATTTTAGCGTAATGCCCTCCCCTCCTAAGGGAATGCTTTCTGAAGCCTTAGTCGATGAAAAGGAATTAGCCGAGGCTATAAAAAAAACAGTAGATAACTTAAAAATAAACAGTAAAAGCGTAAATATCGCGCTTTCCGATAATAAAGTTTATACAAAGGTTATAGAAATGCCGATTTTGTCCGACAAGGAATTATCTCTAGCAATTTATTGGGAGGCTGAACGTCATATTCCGGTTGCATTATCAACGATAACTTTAGTTTGGAATGTATTAAAACGACCAATGGGCGCTTCTACGGATGAAAAGATGCAGGTTCTTATGGTAGGAGCGCCAACCGATCTTATTGCTAAGTATCAAAAAATATTGCAAATGGCAAATCTTACTTTAAATTCGATAGAAACAGAAACATTGGCAATTGTCCGAGCTTTAGTTCCTCCAAGCTTTCCTCCAACAATAATTGTGAGCATAGGTGCGATCAATACTTCTTTAGCTATAATAAGAGATGGAGTTTTGGTTTTGACTTATTCAATACAAACAGGGGGAAATGCAATTAGCAGGAGTATAGAGGCGGATTTTGGGTTAACCCAATCTCAAGGGGAAGAATATAAAAAGACATATGGTTTTTCAAAAGAAGGCGTTGGTCAAAAAGTTGGTAAATCTACCGAACCAATTCTTGCTTCAATTTTGCTTGAAATAAGGAAAACCTTAGCTTGGTATTCGCAAAGATATAAAGACGATTCCATAATTCAACAGATATTATTATCGGGAGGCACGGCGCGCTTACCGGGAATTGATCTGTTTTTTGCGGAAAATTTAGGCATAGAAACAGTTGTCGCAAATCCTTGGAAAATTTTGGGCGACAAACCTTTACCTGCGGAGATACTCAATAACACTTCTGATTTTACTATCGCATTAGGTCTTGCAATGAGGGATTTATGAGCACAGATATTAATCTTCTTTTACGCACAGACGAAGAATCGTTAAAGCAAAAAAGAAGAATTAAAATTCTCAATTTTACTGCAGTAGCATCTTTAATAGGTGTTGGTTTGATATCTCTTGGTATTTTTATATTAATTCAAATTGTTAATCCCGAATCTCTCAAGAAAGAACAGGAAGATATGCTAGGGAGAATTTCTCAATTCCAAAATCGCCAAGTAAAACTTTTTGTTCTAAATAATAGGGTAGAAAATATTGAGAAAATTTTGAAGATAAGAAAGGATCTTTCGAAAGCAATGAATGGTTTGTTGGCAAAAATACCTAGTAACTTTTCAATAGACACATTTGAGATAGATGATAAAATGGTTATTATTGCGGGTCAGTCTAATTCTCTTTTTACAATTGGTGAATTCATAAATAATCTTACAGACATGGTTCGCAATAAAGAAATAATTAAATCATTAATGCTTAATTCATTGGTCATGGATGAGGGTAAAAATACTTACCAGATTTCAGTAAAATCAGAGATGTAATATGAATGAAAAAATAAACGCAGATTTAAAATCCTTAAAGTTTATTCTTAATAAGAATAAGGTTTACATTTTTCCGATTGTTGTTATTTTGGTTTCTATAATGCTTTTTTCCCAATTTGTAATTCCGCAAGCTGACGCATTACTTGCGGCTCGTGAGGAAGCGTTGGCAACATCGCTAAAAATAGAAACATTAAAAGCAAATTTAGATATACTTACCAATATCAATGAGGAAACTCTTGATTCGCAGCTTAAGACATTGAGCTTGGCATTGCCTTTAAGTAAAGATTTTTTTGGAATATTAAACTCTGTTTATTCTACTGTCCAAAAAACAGGTGTTGATCTCGGTAATTTTTCTTTTAAAATAGGTGACCTTGCTAAGTCAGAAAACGGAGATAATTTCCCGGTAGTCAAATTATCTGCGCCTATTAATTCAGGTGTTACAGCCATAAATAGTTTTGTCGAAACCATAAGCAAGAATGTGCCCCTAGCAGAGGTTTATTCGGTCAAAATAGGCAACACATCCTCAACGGTAAGTTTGTCTTTCTATTACAGGCCGTTAAGCGCTTCCAATTATAGTCAGGATGTTCGTATATCTTCTATATCTCAAAAAGGGTTGGAATTAATCAGTCAATTGGAGAAATTTGAGAATGCATCTTCTCTTTTAGAGCCATTGGTATCTGTCGCGACCTCTTCAGCGGCTCAGTAAGCTCCGCACGTGCTAAAACGTGCGTTTTGGTTTTGAAGTTATGGTTTTGGGCGCCGTGCGTAGTAAATCCGGACGAAGTCTGGCGGTTATCTTGAGTGAAATTTTGTTTCTCCAGGATTTTATTTTTTCATGATCTCCGCTTAATAATATGGATGGCACGCTAAAATTTTTATAGGCATTGGGTTTTGTGTATTGTGGATATTCAAGAAATTGCGAAAATGATTCAACAGTTGTTACCCCCTCCTTCAACACTCCCTTTATAAGTCTTGTTACCGCATCCACTACAAGCATTGCGGGAATTTCTCCTCCCGTAGCTATGAAATCTCCAATAGACAATTCTTCATCTATAAATTTTTTTATCCTCTCATCAGTTCCTTCATAGTGACCACAGACAAGAATAAGATGTTTAAGATTTGTAAATTCCAAAGCTTTTTTTTGATTAAAAGTTTTGCCATGAGGACTTAAAAGAATAATTTTCTGTTCGTTAATTGATAAATCTTTGTCTTTTGTTTGCGCGATTGCTTTTTCCAAAACATCAACTCTTAAAATCATTCCTAGGCCTCCTCCATATGGTTTGTCATCTACAACTTTATGTTTACCAATACCAAAATCTCTAATATTTACAAAATTTATTTTGACTAAGTTCTTTTTTTTTGCGTTTCTAACAATGGAATAATCAAAAGGACCAATAAACATTTCGGGAAAAAGCGTTAGAATCGAAATCTTCATGCAAGAGGTTGCGGTGTGTTTTCAATTAATGCAATATTTATTTTCTTATTTTGTTTTATTGCGGAAATTTTTACAACATTTCTAATAGCCCTTATAACTTTTCCATTTTTTCCGATAATTCTGCCCATATCGCTGGATGCAACTGTAATAGTAAAATTAATCATTTCCTGATCTTCCAGTTCGCCAATTTCTACTTTTTCAGGGTTGTCTACGATTTGGGAAACAATATATTTTAACGCTTTCTTCATAAAGCTTATTTGCCCACGATTTTTTCAACTGTTGGGCTCGGTTTTGCACCTTTTGAAATCCAATAATTATATCTGTCTTGATTGATTTCTTTATTCTCATTTTTCTCTCTTTTTTCGTACCAACCGAGACTTTCTATGGGTTCGCCATCGCGCCTGTATCTTTTTTCTGTTACAACAATGCGATATCTTGATTCACCGCGTTTTCCTATTTTTGATAATCTTATTACAACTGACATATTAAAAAATTCAAAAGTCCCCACTTCGCTAAAGCTTCCACCTTCGCTAAAGCTTCGGCGGACAGGTCGGCGGGCAAGCAAAACTCAAAATAAGCTTTGGCTAGTACAAATTATACCAGTTTTAACTCTTTTGCTCAAGAGCAGCTTTAGCTGCAGACGCTTCAGCTATTTGTTTTGATTTTCCTAGTCCTTCCCCAAATTTTTTTCCGTCAACGAAAACGCCTACTCTAAAAACTTTTGCATGGGCAGGTCCCGTTTCTTCCAGGACTTTATATAAAGGAGAGCCATGTTTTTCAGCCTGAATTTTTTCCTGAAATAAACTTTTGGGATCCTTAAATGCTTTCCTGTCGACTAGTTCTTGTATTTTTGGAAATAGAGAGTTATCTAAAAATTTAACCACGCAGGATAATCCTTGATCTAAAAAAAGCGCTCCTACATACGCCTCAAAGCTATTTTCAAGAAGCGTCTCATTTTCCCGGCCTTTTGATTCTTCTTCTCCCCGGGAAAGCTTTAAAAGTAATCCCATCTGAAGCTCTCTGGCAATTCCAGATAAGCTTTTCGTGTTAACCATTAAAGACCTTAGATTAGTTAAATTTCCTTCGTCGAAATCCGGATATCTGACATATAAATAATTTGAAATTACAAAAGAAATAATGCTGTCTCCTAAAAATTCGAGGCGTTCATTGGAGGCAATTCTGCGCTTTGCTTCATTCAGATAAGATCTATGGGTGAAAGCTTCTTCAAAAAGCTTAGAGTTTCTTAATTTTGGAAGATTCATGATTTATAATTTAATGTTTCCTAATGCGCCGTTTACAAAAGAAGGACTTGAGTCTCCTCCGTATTCCTTTGCAAGTTCTACGGCTTCATCAATAATGACCTTTGTAGGTTGAGTTTTTTCAACCAGCAATTCATAGACAGCGAGCCTTAATATTGCCAGATCAACTTTGTTTATTTTGTCTATGGAAAATTCAGGCGCAGCAGCTTCTATTTTTTTATCAATAAAATCTTTTTCGCGTAATATAGTCTTGGTATAGTTGTTCACTATTTGTTTGTGAAAATCTATTTTAAATAAACTCTCGACTATTTTTTGCCGCTTTTTGTGTCGAGGGTCCAAGGCGGTTTTCATTTTTTAGATTGGTCTTCTTTTTTTGGTTGTTTTATCTTTACAACTTGCTTCCCATTATAAAAACCGCATTGCTTACAAACAGTATGAGGATAGACTGTAGTTTTACAATTTGTACATACGGTAAATCCCGGAACCTGAAGTTTAATCGAAGCTCTTCTTTTTCCCTGCCTTGCCCGTGAATGTCTCTTTTTTGGTTCGTGTGACATGTAGGTATTATACTTAATTTCCTATTTGTTCGCAAGACTTTTATTTCGGAAGACTTGCCGAGAATTATTGTGTCAATAATTGCTGAATGCTATAATATAACTATCCAGAAAAGGCTAAAATGAAAAATTTTATTTTTGCGAGGAAAAAAATAGTTTTTATATTATTATTTATAATAATATTTCTTGTTGGAAAATATTTCCTTATTGACTCAAAAAAGCCGGCGCCGGATTCAGCAATCGTAAGAAAGGGCGATATTAAAGAGGAATTGACTTTGTCAGGCAAAATAGATGCTCGGGATCACGCGACTATAACTTTCGGAATATCCGGAAAAGCTGACTGGGTTGGGGTTAAGGAAGGAGATTGGGTCAAGCAGAATCAAGGCATTGCTACTTTGGAAAAAGAAACACTGGAAGCTATCCTAAGACAAAAATGGCAGGATTTTACAGCGGCTAAAGCTGCTTCGGATAAGTATTATAGCAATCATCCGGGAAATTCTGAATCTTATGATCAAAAAATAGAAAGAACAGGACTTGATGCTGCTCAAAACAAAGCTTACGATTCCATAAGAATTGCGCAGGAAAACTTAAAAGCTGCAGTTCTTGATTCCCCTATTGAAGGATTGGTTGTTACAGCAGAACCATCCTTTGCGGGGGTAAATATTACTTCCTTGAATTCCGGTTATGAAATAGTGAATCCTTCTACGATTTATATTAAAGCTAATGCAGACCAGACAGAGGTTGGCAGCTTAAAGAAGGGACAGGCGGGAACAATAATTTTTGATTCTTATCCGGATGAAAAAATAATAGGGGAAATTAACAATATCTCTTTTGCTCCGACAAAAGATGAGACAGGCACTGTCTATAGCGTTAAAGTTACTCTTAGTAATGTTGACAACAAGAATTATAAATACAGATTGGGTATGACTGCGGATGTAAATTTTATTACTAAAGAAAGAAAGAATGCGCTACTAATTCCTCTCAAGTATGTGAATTCAGATAATAACGGAAAATTCATTTTGGCTGGAGAGGACAAGAAAAAAACCTACATAAAAACAGGCCTTGAGAATGAGCAAAACGTAGAGATAGTTGAGGGATTGTTAGAAGGCAATAAAATTAGCTTATGATAGAGCTTA
>MFPH01000065.1 GCA_001782645.1 Candidatus Levybacteria bacterium RIFCSPLOWO2_12_FULL_37_14
GAGGAAGACATATTTTTAGGAATTACTGTTCCTATTTCCCGCAAAATCGCAAATAAATATAGAGATTTGGATTTTGCCGGTATTGAAGAATTGCTTCATTCAGGAATTCACGAAGAAAGATTAATTGCACTTTTAATTCTTGTGCGAAAATTTCTTGAAGGGTCGGACCCTCTGAAAAAGAAAATTTATGAATTTTATCTTTCGAATACTAAATATATAAATAATTGGGATTTGGTGGATTTATCTGCGCCTAAAATTATAGGTGAATATTTATTTGCTCGGCAACCACGCGTTTCAGATGACGCTCGGCTGCGTTTTCTCAAAAAACAGTCATTAAACTCTGCCTCGCTAAGTAAAATTCGACACCCATCAGAACAAAAGCCGAATTTTAATTCATCTGAAAGCGGATTGCCTCACATGAGTAATGCTTTACTAAATTTAGCGAAATCAGAAAGTATTTGGGAAAGAAGAATTGCTGTTTTGGCAACTTTTCAATTTATAAAAAATAATCAATTTGACAATTCTTTGGAAATTGCAAAGATGCTTTTGGGTGACAAACATGATTTAGTCCACAAAGCCGTTGGGTGGATGTTAAGGGAGATGGGGAAGAGAGATTTAGAAATAGAAATTGAATTTTTAAACAAGCATTCTCAAGAAATGCCGCGGACAATGCTGCGCTACGCGATTGAAAAATTCCCTCAGAAGCTTCGGATATCGTATCTAAAGAAAAAATAAGCTTTTAAGTCTTGTCCGCCACGCTCTGCCGTTCGCCTTTTCAATTCTATTCGAATACGGCTCACGGAGCACTTTGTGCGTGGCAAGTGTAGTGGAATTTAAAATTGGACAATAAAAAGAAGATATATTACAATTACCTCAAAGAATGAACGAAACAAATACTGCTGCTAAATTCCTCGTAATTTATAATGAAATAGATCACTACATGCGTAGGGTTTTGAATTCCGATAATTACACAGATCACGGAATGCTTATCCGCCAGATGTCGGAAAAAAATAGACTATTTCAAAATTATTATACGGATTTGAAATTATTTGCGGAATTGAGAAATCTTCTTGTGCATAACCCTTATCCTGATAGCGCAAATCCTTTGATAGTCCCTCATAATTATATTGTAAAAAAATATGAGGAGATACGAAATGCTCTTTTGCATCCCAAAAAAGCAATGGATGTTGCCGTGAGGAGGGAATTTATTTATACAACTTCTCTTAACGCCAATGCGATCGAAGTAATGAAAACCATGAACGAAAAAACATATACGCATGTCCCGGTCGTAGAAAGAGAAAAAATGATAGGTGTTTTTTCAGAGAATACGATTCTGACTTATCTTGTAAATAATAAAGATACAATTATCTTGAAGGATACAAAGATAGCGGAGTTTAAAGATTTTATCGGACTGGATAAGCATCCCAGCGAATATTTCAAATTTACGTCCCGCGACACGCCTCTTGTAGATATTACAGTTCTTTTTCAAGAAGGATTAAAAGCAAGAAAACGTATCGCTGTTGTTTATGTTACCCAAAACGGCAAGCAAGAAGAAAAGTTGTTGGGAATGATTACGGCTTGGGATATAGCGGGGATGGTTTAGGAAGTTGGTTTTGATAAAATAAGAGACTCAATGGGTCCAACTTGGCGCAAAACAGGAGAATGATTTGCCAAAACCAATTCGCGGTCAGTCATGCTTTCAAGAATTCCGTCTATTGTTAATTGCTCTTTTGCTATTGTCAATCCAAGCTTCTGCCATTCTTTCTCAATTTCAGCGAGCAGATTTTGCGAAACCGAGTCATTGTCCTGCATGTTCCATGGGAAAAAGACTGCTTTCCCTCCGGCTGCGAGTTGAAAGGATATTTTTTTTGCAACAGCCATATTCCCCTCAAAACCAAAATCTTTTCCATAATACGGCCAGCCTTCAATACTTGAAAAAAATCCAATACCGCTTTCTTTAAATTGCAGAGACCTGATGTCTGCGCGCATGTGTCTTCTGGGATTTTGTACGCTTTGGAAAAATAGAGTATTTCGAAGTTTTAGCGGAAATCCGTTTTTCGCATCCCTAACAAGATTTTCAAACGGAGCAAAATCCAAGCTTAAAAAAGTAATCCTCCTAAGCCTGTTTTCTGAAGCAAGTTGTTCTCCAAAATACGAACTAATATCTTCAAGGAATTCGGAGGTTTTGTCTCCCAGCATTGGTTCTATAATTTTCCGTAAAGGAATGTCGCTAGCAGCAGGGGTAATAAATACCCATGTACCCTTATCTCCTGCTTTTCCGGTTGGTTCATAGACAAACTTATAATACGTTTTAGACTCCATAAATTTTTCAAGAAGGATTTTGGATATTGATTTTGGATCTCTTTTATCGGTTGGGGGAGGATTTGTCATAGTTTCAAATATAGGTGCGACAAGAAGTTGTCTGGCAAGATTATGTCTTGGCCCCAATTCTTTACGAAGAAGAATAAGGTTGTTCTTATCGAGCATTGCAGCGAACCGAAGCTCATTATTTTTGGGAGAAAGACGATGAAGGCCATCAATAAATTTACCCGTGATCCTATATGCTTCGGTATGCATTAATTGTTTGTGTTGTCCTGTCATAATTTCCCTGAAATAAGGAAAAGATGAGCAAAGATCAACTGCGACAAGGTCGGTTTTTATTTGGTCGCGTGCTTCAAAATAAGCAGGTTCTGTTATTAGTCTTGCGGTTTTGCCCCAGGCATAGACGCCTCCCTGAAGCTCGTAAGGTTCTTTTGGAACAAATTTTAGGGCGAAATCATGTTGTTCAGCCGACATAATCCAAGATTATAGGATAAAACTATCCGTAAAGCAAACAAGCCTAAATGAGATTAGGCGATGAGAGGGTTGGTGGAATTTAAGATTGATGCCTGAAAACATTAGATATCTTCGAGTAAGTAGCGTAAGGATTTAGAGTATCTAGAATGTCTTAATTTTCTTAGCGCTTTCGACTCTGCTTGTCTTACTCGTTCTCTCGTAACGCCGAATTCCTTTCCTGTTTCTTCTAAAGTTCGATTCCGTCCATCTTCAAGTCCAAAACGAAGCTCAAAACCCCTTCTTCTCTTAGGGACAAAGCCTGAGACAATATCTCTTTTAACTCTTTCTTTATACGACTTCTGGAAGCTAATTCTTCGACACTTTCTCCTTCATCCGCAACGAAGTCTCCTATTGTCTTTTCTGCATTAGGTCCAATTCTATTCGAATACGGCTCACGGCGCAGCATTTGGTGGAATGTGTCCCAAATAGATCTTGCATTTTAAGCCTGAAATATGTTAGGATTAGACGCGATGAGAGCATACGAATTGATATTGGTTGCAAAACCGTCCTTAACAGAAGCATTGCGAAAAAAAATGATTGCAGGTATAAAAGCATTGTTAAAGGACTTAAAAATTGTAAAAGAGAATGAAGTCGGACAAAAAACCTTAGCGTATAAGATTAAAAAGGAAATAAACGGATTTTACTTTGATTTTACATTGGAAGGTGAGAATATCCCGGCGGATTTTGAGAAAAAATTATTGGAAAATGATAATATATTGAGGCACCTCTTATTGAGGACGAAGTAATACTGAATTTATGGCGCGAAGTTTGAATAGGGTACAATTAATTGGGAATTTAACCAGAGATCCGGAATTACGATATACGCCAAATGGAACAGCTGTTTGCTCTTTTGGTTTGGCTACCAACAGGAGCTGGAAGACAGATAGCGGTGAGAAACACGATGAAGCAGAATTTCACAATATTGTTAGCTGGAACAAATTAGCTGAACTTTGTTCGCAATTTTTAGTAAAAGGCAGGAAGGTTTTTGTTGAAGGAAGACTGGCAACAAGAAGTTGGACCGGTCAGGATGGGGCACAAAGAAACAGAACTGAAATTGTTATTTCAGACATGATACTTCTGGATTCCAGAAGACCTGAGGGGGAAGCCGGGAATCAGCCGACTGTTCCAGCCGAACAATCCGTTGAAAAGGTTTCAGAGAAGCCCGCGTCAAACGTTACTGATGAAAAAGGGGCCAAGAAAAAAGCGGCTACTGGCGTCAAAAAAGAAAAAATGGCGGAATCGTCTACGGAAGAAGTTGTTCCGGATGATATACCTTTCTAGTTGATGGTCATTGGTTCATAGTTCATAGTATAAATTAAGGATTAAAAGTTATGAAGAAGATAGTTAGAAAGCCGAGGAGGAAATTTACGGCCCCAAAGGTTTGTTTTTTCTGTGAGTCAAAAAAAGAGCCTTCTTTCTGGGAAATAGGAGTACTTGCGAAATTTTTAACAGAAAGAGGAAAAATTATTCCTGCTTCCCGTAACGGACTTTGTTTGAAGCATCAAAAGGCTGTTGGCTTGAGCATAAAACATTCAAGACATTTAGCTCTAATGTCATTTATCTCCCTTTAATCCTGTCTCTTTTATGAGAAAAATAAGATCATTACAAGTTGTTGTATTGTTAATAATCTCCGGTCTCATAGGCTACTATTTTGGCACCAGCAATGTAAAAATTTCTTGGAAAAATTACAAACCCTCTCTTGCAGTTGTAAATCGAGAGGCTCCCGCAACACTGAATAATGTTGATTTTTCTACTTTCTGGAATGTTTGGCAGAAGCTTGAAACAAATTACTACGATAAAACAAAGCTTGATCCGGTAAAAATGTTAAATGGCGCAATTGAAGGAATGGCTCAAAGTCTTGGAGATCCTTACACAATTTATCTTCCTCCGGTAGCAAATACCAATTTTAAGGACGGTTTGGCCGGACAATTTTCAGGAATTGGAGCGGAACTTGGAACAAAAGATAAGCAAATTATAGTTATTGCTCCGCTCGTTGGAAGCCCGGCGGAGAAAGCAGGAATAAAAGCAGGGGATGCGATATTAAAGGTAAATGGGGAAGCGACAACGGATTGGACATTGCCTGCTACCGTAGATAAGATAAGAGGTCCTAAGGGAACAAGCGTCACCTTGACTATCTTGCATAAAGATTCCGAAAAACCACTGGATATAAAAATAGTAAGAGACGTTATAACAGTAAAAAGTGTTGTTGGATGGGTGAAGGATATCAAGAATATTGATGGAATTAAAGTTTCAAAAGACCAAAAAGGTAAAATTGCTTATGTCAGACTTTCCCAATTCGGAGATTCTACAATCAATGATTGGGCAACAACTATCAATAAAATCTTTCTTCAAACGCAAAGCGAAAAAGATATGAAAGGATTGATAGTCGATCTTCGCAATAATCCCGGAGGATATCTTGCGGATGCTGTTTTTATCTCTTCCGAATTTCTAAAGCAAGGAACTCCGGTAGTTCTGCAAGAAAATTCGCAGGGAACAAGAGTGACGCTTTCCGTTACGCGCAAAGGGCTTATGTACGAATTGCCCATTATTGTCTTAATAAATAAAGGGAGTGCTTCGGCAAGTGAAATCGTGTCAGGCGCATTAAGAGACAATAAATTGAACGAAAAAAGTAGGGCAATTTTGGTTGGAGAAACGTCTTTCGGTAAAGGAACTATACAGCAGGCAGATGATTTGGGAAACGGAGCCGGACTGCATATAACTATTGCCAAATGGCTTACTCCGAATGGCACTTGGATTAACGGTAGCGGTTTGAAGCCGGACATAGAGGTTAAATTGGACGAAAAGGATCCAAGTCATGATTTACAGCTTGAAAAAGCAGTTTTAGAATTAATGAAGTAAGGATGAATCTTCAACAAAATATTCCTCTCAAAAATTACAGCAGTTATAAAATTGGTGGTCCTGCTAAATTTTTCGTTGAAGTCGAATCTGTTGAGGAGCTGAAAGAGGTCCTTAGGCTCGCTAGGTTGTCTGCTTTGGATATGATTGCGATTTTAGCCGGCGGGACAAATGTTTTAATAAGCGATGAGGGGTTTGATGGGTTGGTAATTCTCAACAGAATAGGAGGAATAATAGAGGGAGAGGGAAGCAATCTAACGGTGGGTTCCGGAACATTGGTCAGTGATTTTTTGGCGTATTGTACTGAAAATTCATTTTCCGGTTTTGAATGGGCAGGGGGACTTCCTGGAACAATAGGAGGCGCTATTCGGGGAAATGCGGGGGCATTTAAAGGCGAGATTAAGGATGCTGTTGTTGGAGTTGAGAGTTTGGATCTAAAAACTTTAAACGAAAAAATAAGAAATAATGCGGAATGTCAATTTGCTTATAGAAATAGCATTTTTAAATCAGGGGAGGGGATTTATGAATTTATTACGCATGTAATTTTGGCATTATCATTAGGCGCAAAAAAAGAAATAGAAGAAAAAATCCGGCAAAAAGTAGATTACAGGAATAATCGTCATCCAATGGATTATCCAAACATAGGAAGTATTTTTAAAAACATTCCTTTGAATTTACTTTCTAACGATTTACAAAAAGAGTTTTCCTCAATTGTGAAGACAGATCCTTTTCCCGTTGTTTCAACTACTAAACTTTTGGCATTATGCGGTTTAAAGGGAAGAATGGCGGGGGGGGCAATGATATCCGATAAACATCCTAATTTTATAATTAATGTTAATAATGCAATGGCTTCGGACGTAAAAGCACTTATTGAAATTGCAAAACAGACCATCAAGGAAAAATATGGTATTTTTCTTGAAGAGGAGATCGTATACCTCGATTAAAATTAAAAAGAATTGATAATATCATCGATTCCTCCCTCCAAAAGAACCGGCAAATTGTGCCATGACTTAGCTATTCTGTGGTCGGTAAGTCTATCTTGAGGAAAGTTGTATGTTCTGATTTTTTCGGCTCTCATTCCGCGACCAACCTGAGTTAATTTAAGAGAAGCAATTTCTTTATTCTGCTTTTCGATTTCCATTTCCCAAAGCTTAGATCTTAAAATGTCCATAGCAAGCTCTCTATTTTGAGCTTGAAATCTTTCTTTTTGGGACGTAACGATAATCCCTGATGGTATATGTTTTAATCTGACCGCAGTTGAGACTTTATTGACATTTTGCCCGCCATGTCCTCCGGCTCTGAATGCTTCAAATGTTATGTCCTCAGGGCTTATGTGAAGGTCAACATCTTCAAGTTCCGGTAAAACACATACAGTTGAGGTCGACGTGTGAATCCTGCCGCGTTTTTCCGTCTCTGGAATTCTTTGTACCCTATGAACACCTGCTTCGAATTTAAAAGTTTTAAAAGGAGGAGGGGTAGAAGGCGTGCCGGAAATTTTGATAACTCCTTCGTCGATTTGTTCTACTTGAAATCCCTTTAATTCCGCAAATCTCAAGTACATTCTCAATAGTTCTTCTTTCCAGAGTTTTGCTTCTTCGCCTCCGGCAGCTCCTTTAATCTCCATAATTACATTGCGATCGTCCAGAGAATCTCCCGTATCAGCTTCCTTACCGAGAGTTTCTTCTAAAACGTTTTTTTGAGATTCCAAATCAATGATTTCTTTTTCTGCCATTTCCTTCAATGCGGGATCACTAAGAAGAGCGCGTGTTTCTTCAATTTTCTTTTCAAGTTCCTGAATTTGGACTTTTCTATAATCGTACATGGGGATTATCTATTTACTTACTGCCATGAGCATTTCTCTTAGAGTTTTAGGCGCTGTGTCGCGGGCAACTTGTTCTTCTTGTTTCTTGACTTTGGAATGCAGATATTGTTTGGCAATGTTTTGTTTATTTTGGAATTTTTGAATTCTGGATGCGCTATCGACAAATCTTTGCTCACCTGTATAAAAAGGATGACATTGGTTGCATAATTCCACGCGAATTTCTTCCATGGTTGAACCCGTGGTAAATCTATTTCCGCAGGCACAAATAACCTGCGCTGATTCAAAATATTTAGGATGAATATTTGCTTTCATAAAATATATTATAGCTTATTTTTACTCTTTAAACAAGTCAAGAAATTGATCAAAAGGAAGAGCTTTTTGTTCGCGGGTTTTTAGATTTTTGACGGTTACGGTGTTATTTTTGGCTTCATCAGGGCCGATAATTACGACATAAGGAATTTGTTTTTTATCAGCATATTTGAGTTGTTTTTCCATTTTCGCATTTGGATCAACATAGAGTTCTTGATTAATATTATTTTGGCTTAAGATTTCGCAAACTCTAATAGAATTATCCAATAGCTCGGGAGAAAAAACAGTAACGAGAACTTTTGTGGTGTTTAAATTAGCAGGGAAGAGGTTTTGTTCTTCCATAGCTTCCATAAGGCGGTCAAAACCGAAAGCAAACCCGACTGCCGGAATCTGCCTGTTAGCAAAAAGACCGATTAAATTATCATATCTTCCGCCACCACCCACCGATCCTCCGGAGTATCCTTCAATCTTAATCTCAAAAATTGTTCCGGTGTAATAATCTAGTCCACGAGCCAGAGTCGGAGAGAATTCATAATTGTTTTCGTTAATTCCTAGGTTTTTAAGCATTTTTAAAATAGCATCTGTCGTCTCTAAGGGTTTTGAATTTTCAATTTTGTTCAAAGTTTCCTTACTATTAATTCTTGCTAATTCCTCCTCAACTTTTTCCGGTCCAATCTTTTCCAGTTTGTCTAAAATTTTGATTGATTCCAAATCAATATTTTCAAAAATTTTTCTGTCGTTTACTTTTATCTTATATTTTCTAAAGCCGAGCATTCTCAAACTTTTATCCGCGACTTCAATAATTTCAGCATCCGCTAGGGGAGAAGAAGCTCCAACAGTGTCAATATCACATTGTAGGAGCTCTCGGTATCTGCCTTTCTGGGTATTTTCTGCGCGCCAGACATTTTGAATCTGATACCTCTTAAACGGTATGGGCAATTCATTTTGGTATTGAGCGACGACGCGGGCTAAAGGAACGGTTTGATCATACCTTAAAGCGACTCTGCGTTTGCCATTGTCTTCAAATCTGTACATTAATTTGTCGTCTTCTTCTCCATATTTTCCCAGCAAGATTTCTTCGTATTCCAAAGCGGGCGTTTCCAAGGGCTCAAAACCATAAGACTCAAATACCTTTTTTAAGGTATTTATAACATATTGTCGTTTTTTGACTTCGGCGGGCAAAAAATCCCGAAACCCTTTGAGCGTCTGTGTCTTAATCATAGTTTTAATCATATCATAATTTTTGTATTTTCTCTTTAGTTATCTGATCGTAAAGTGCGTATGGCTTTTTGCAATAAAAAGCCCATTCGCGGTCGCCATAGGAAAAATGCCACCATTCGGCATCGTAAGGCGCAAAACCTACCTGCATCATAATTTTTCTCAAAAGCATTCTATTATTAATACTTTTTTTTGATATTTCTGGAGAAAAAGCAAAGGACTTCTTGGATAAAAAATCGTACTGTTCTGATCCAAAATCTATGACTTTTTTCGTATTGGAATTAACAATAATAATATCTACAGCTCCGCCGGTAGGATGTCCTGCTACTGTTGGAACCGCAATGTTTTGATGAACTTTTTCATACAAATCAATAGGATTGGGATAAAAATCATTAAGCGCAATTTTAGAAAAAATCTCTTTAAAATTTTTTTTCTGCACGGAAAGATTTCTATATCCATAGGTTACAAAAAGACTAATCCCTTTATTGTTTCTCTTAAGCAAATTTTGAGCTTGTTCCAACATCTCCGCCACTTTTCTGCGTACAAGAATATTTTTTCCAAACTTTTTCATATCGGACATAGCCGGTTTATACCCGAAAAGAATACTAGTCTTTGTTAATGGAACTAAAGGTTCTTTGTTGTCAATTACATCTATCGAGAGAAGATTGCTGTAGGTAACAAAGTTTTTTTCTAATGCTGTATAAAATTTATTTTTCATAGTTTTTTAACTAGGAATACTCTTCTGTCTGTTTGTGCAGCGCCATCTATTCTGGTCTGAAAAACATCCTGTTTCATCTCTATTATTTCTTGAAACCCTAATTTTTTATAAAGGGTTTGAGCGATGAAATTATCTGCAGCTGTTCTTACTAGAACAGTACAGCCTTTGAGTAGTCCTTCTAGCTGCTCTTGGCAAATTCTTTCACCCATTCCTCGTCCTCTCAATTCTTTTGTAATCCCAAGTTCGGCAAAGTAAGAAGTTTTCTCTGGGTCAATTCCGAATTTTTTGGATAATTCAGCGATTTCCGGTTCTGCGGAAAGCGCAATTGTTACGGCGAAACCAATTATTCCTCGTTCGTTTCTAGCTACAGATACAAGTCCATTTTTAAAATAATTGTCATAATATGCAATAACTTCTTCGTCTGTAAATTCTTCAAAATATGGCGCATCAGAAAATACTTGCTGGTATAGTTTTACTAAGCCATTCTGAAGTAGGGAAGTTAGTTGTTTTTTCGATTTAACTTGCTCAACGATATAATCAAAGTCAGCATTTTCCTCCAAAGTCCCTGTTGCAATTACTTCTACTGGTCCCTGAATTTGAGCCCCTCCAAATCCTTCTTCTGTGTACTCTACGGATATTTTGATTGGCAGGCCAGAAGGCTGTAGGATTGGTACTCCTCTAATGCTTTTCTTATCCTTTAATGCTAAGGCTAATCCCAGCGCAGTTGTCCCGCTTCCGCAGGCTGTTTCATAAAATAAGGTATCAATCGCTTTTACATAGACAACCGGATCTATTTTCCATCCGTCTCCTGTTTTTTTGGCATATATTATTCCTGCTGCCGGTTCTTGATCAAGGCCTCTTGACTTAAGCATTTGAATGGATTTATTTTTTATTTCTTCCTCAGAATATCCTTCAATCTGCTTAGTGTCAAAAGTAACCATGTGAGTAATTCCTTCCATTCCGACAATATAGTTTTCAGAATCTTGCGACTCCTTTTTTATTTTAGAGAAATCCGAAAATATAGGCATTTGACCAAAAGCTTCTCCGTCTTTTGTAACGCCTGCCTTCAATCTTTTTTCAACGCCTGACACTTGAATATTAACTGTTCCAGTTTTGCCTTCCAGAGCAAGCCAAGCAGTGCTTCTTGTAGCGTTACCGCAAAATTCTCCGCCTGCCATTAAAAGCCTTGGATCCTTTCCTAATGCAACAAATCCAACCTGTTCTGCATTTGGATAAAATTTCATAATTACGTCATTCAATTTTTTTCTTTGTTTCGAATCTTCAATTATTTCCATAAAGAGAACAGTGTCATTTCCGCCTGGTTTCATGACGATAAATGGAATAGAACTATTTAATTTTGGTTCTTTTTCTTTATAGTTTCTTTCTGTATTCACAATTTTAACCACAAAAAAACCGCCTTGCGGCGGTTGCACAAAAAAATCACACCGCCTTAAAATAGGCGAGCATAATGATCCTTCACCCCATTATTTATTGTATTTTTTGTTTCCATATTTTTATCCGTTGTCTAGTCAACGATATAACTGTTGTTATTTAATTCTTTTTAGCATTAATTTATATCCGCCTTTGCCATTGATAAGCCATTTTTGAACGCGGGCAATAGTTGTGCTGCTCATGCCTGTTTCTTTTTCAATTTCTTCGTAGGAAATTTTTTTATGAAGCATTCTGGCAACCTTCCAGCGGTTTGCAAACTCTTTTATTTCAGCCGATGTCAACAAATCTCTCAAAAACCGCTTGCATTCATCTTCACTCTTCAACAAAAGGAACGCCTTATACAAAGATTTATAATTAACATTCATACTTTAGTACAGTAAAGTATAACACTTTAATTTAATAAAGTCAAGTAGTAGGATTTTCTTTATATTTTGAGTTTTGGAATTAGTTTGGGTTTGGTTGTGCGGGGATTAAATGACCAATTTTCAGGCACATTGCCTAACTTTTCTCTAATTATTTTAATAAGATCCTTTTTCCTTAATGTTGTAGAAAGTGTAATTGTTTCATTTTCTTTAAAATTAAACATATCAAAATTTGGTAGCTGAACGAGGTAAGGTGTAGCACGTCTAGCTTCTCTTGTTCTTTCTGCGGGATATCGCGGTTCTTCAAGAAAATCTGTAATATAGATTGGTTGCAGATGGCGTTTGGATTACTGCGATTTAAAATCCTCAGAAGATGGCATAGTTGCTATAACCGTAAGTTTTCTTCCTAGTCTTTCTACTTTGGTCCACATTGTGACTTTTGGTCGCGCGAACTGAAGATCATCAATGAAAGAAAGCGCTTCATCTAAACGAATTCCCGCATGAACGCAAATTTTTCCATCTTTGCTATCTGTTTGTCTTGTTGTTAGTTGTGCTAATAATTTCAACGCCTGAATTTTTTTATCTTGTTGTATTGGTTTTTCAGCGGTCGATGTTCTTTCTATAGTTTCCATATGCGGATATTATAACTCAATAAGGTTTTTTGGGGAATGGGTGAGGAGGCGGAGTTTATTTTTTTCTAAAACCGCCAAATCTTCAATTCGAACACCGCCGAAGTTTGGAATACCTTCCTTCGCCGACCTGCGCTTCGCCAGCGGCTCCGGCAAGGCGAGGGCTTCGGCGGGCAAGTAAATTCCTGGTTCAATGGAAAAAACCATTCCTTCTTTTAAAATATCTTTAGATTTTGGGGACAGATGTGGGCCCTCATGGACTTCCAGACCGATTCCGTGGCCAAGAGAGTGAGGAATGGTTGAATAGCCTTTTGAAATTATATAATTTCTTGCAATCTTATCAATTTCGGAAGCCTTAATACCTTTCTCTAATTGTCTTTTTGTTAAATTGTTAAATTGTTGAATGGCTTTTTGTTGGGAGGTTAAAACTATTTCGTAAATTCTTCTAAATTCTGCTTTTGCAGAACCGAAGAAAACCGTCCGCGTCATGTCGGAACAATAATTATCAAGCTTCACCCCAAAATCAAGAAGCACAATTTGGTTATTAGCTAGTTTGCTATTAGTTACTTGGTGATGAGGGATCGCAGAGTTGGCACCGAAAGCAACGATTGGGGGAAAAGAGATATCGGCTAAATTTTGTTTAATAAATAATTCTATTTTAACAGCCAGTTCCTTTTCCGAAACTCCCAACTTTATCTCTTTTAGGATATATTTAAAAGTTTTATCTCCAAGTTCGCAGGCCTTCTCAATTTTTAAAATTTCGTCAGAAGTCTTCACGCTTCGTAATGAGTCAAGATCTCGATGATTCGAATCATCGAAGCATTTTAATAATTTTTTATGCTCCAAAAAGCTAATATTCTTACCTTCGAATCCGACCTTCTTTATTTTGTGTTTTTTTGTAAGATTTTTTAGCGCTTTTTCAAAAGAAAATTTTGAGGAGATTTCGATTAATTTGAAATCCGGAATTAGTGTTTTTACGGCTGCTGTATATCTTCCATCAGTTAGAATATATTGTTGATTTTTGGTTATAAATAAATATGCTTCGCGTTCATCTTTGGAAAAACCGGAATAATTGGTAAAATAAATAATATTGGAAACAGATGAAATTAATATTGCATCAAATCCGCCAGCTGACGGATTTTTCGAAAGCAAATTTCGAACTTTTATTAGGGGAGTGATCATTTTGATTTCTGAACTTTTTCCAGAGCAGCATTAACTTTTGGACTTGAAGGAATTTCGGGAAAAAATATGATGCGGGTTGCTATTAATCTGTTTTTGTCTTTTTTGTCCAAAACTCCGATTGCAAGAATATTAAAATTCACTTTTATTTTTGAGAATCCGGATCTAATATAATCATCTTTTTGAGTGTATGAATAAGTCTTAGTCAGATTTTCTACGCTCACGGTTACCTGCTTTCCTTCTTCCGTTGCAATATTTAAGGAGAATTCTTCATTGTTTATCGCAGAAACTCCTCCGTGAACAATGGTGGGAATAGTGATTATATTAACAAATCTTGCTAAAATTCTTCGTGATTCTTTATTGTATAAACCCAATATTCCAACAGTAGCATCTTTAGTGATATCGGATATTCCAAAAGCTTCCTTGAAAGCGGGATTTGAAAATTTTGTAAGTTCATCTACGTCTACAAACCTCGTATTATTTTGGAAATCAGTAATTGTTATTTGAGTATTTGTGATATCGTTAACAATACCAATTATGCCGCGTTTTTCAACCAGTTTCAATTGCGCAACTCGGGATGCAATGTTAGTTATTAATTGATCTCGTATTTCCGAAGTCATATCTTCGGGAGTTGGGGTAGCATCAGCTGCATAGGCAGCTGAAATGAAAAATGAAAAATAAAAAATGAAAAATAGAAATAGTAATATTTTCTTCATGTCTAAAATTCCTCCTGCGAATAAGTAATAGTTTTTTTACTTGTGACACTTTCTCCGTTTGGAGCAATAGAGATTACCTCCAAAATATTCTGTCCCTCATCCAGATTAACAGTTGTGGAGAAATTGCCTTTTGCGGAGGGTGTAATTACATCTTCAGAGGAGTCAGTTAGAACTACAACAACGGCATTGCTTTGGGTTTTTCCCGATACAACCAGTGTCTTGCTATCAACCACTCCCTCATCCTTTGGACGATCCAGCGTTAAAGAAATAGAGGGAGATCCGGTTGGAGTAGGAGAAGCAATAGAAACAGTTTTCGTAGTAGTATTGGGAACAATTTTTGTGGTTTGAAAAAGATAGAAAGCAATCCCTGCGACCAAGAGGCCGAAAAGAGTAGCGATAAAGGAAAGTATAAGTTTTTCTTTTTTCATTAGCTTGGAAAATTGATGATACGATAAAAGCCCATACTTGTCAAGAAAAAAAGACTGTGATAGGATGTTGTGGTGGATATTTCTATTGTTGGAGAAAATAACGTCAAGCTTAAAGGCAAACAAGCAACTTTTATCGTGGATCCTTCGAAAGAAATGCCAAAAACATCTGCCGATGCGATAATTCTTCTTAATGGAAGTCGCAATATAGATGTTGGAAGAGTAACTGATTACAGGATAATAATAAATGGTTCGGGTGGGTACGAAGTTGGCGGAGTTAAAATTTCCGGTACGAAAACATCCAAAGGGACTCTTTACAGACTCTCGATTGACGATATAAGTATTATTTTGGGGTCTATAACAGATGCAAAAATGGAGGGTTTCAATGTCTGTCAAATCGCAGTTGTAAATACTACTGAAGATTTTAATGAATCATCAATAACAGCCTTGGAGCCCAAAATGGCTATTTTATATGGAGATAAAAAAACTGAATCTGCAAAAACATTAGGAGCGGAAAGTGTTGTTTTAGTTCCAAAAGTAACAATAACAAAAGAT
The DNA here is from genome assembly GCA_001782645.1 of Candidatus Levybacteria bacterium RIFCSPLOWO2_12_FULL_37_14. Classification (GTDB taxonomy): domain Bacteria; phylum Patescibacteriota; class Microgenomatia; order Levybacterales; family UBA12049; genus GWB1-37-8. The sequence continues at coordinate 15,077 of MFPH01000065.1, forward strand.
AAACTACCGGAAAAAATGGAAATAGTAGCTCTAGGATAGATAATTTACTTATGGCAGGCGTTAAAGTTCCTCCGAACAATGAAGAAGCCGAACAAAGCGTTTTGGGCGCGATTCTTATAGATAAGGATGCTATTGCAACGGTTTCTTCGATTATTTCTCCCTCTGATTTTTACAACTCGGTTAACGGAATGATTTTTGGAACAATGCTTTTATTGTATGAAAAGGGGAAACCTATCGACATACTAACCCTAAGATCTGCGATTAAAAAAAATAAGAATTTCAAACAGTTCGAACAATCTTATTTAACAGAACTGATTAATGTTGTTCCGACAGCTGCAAATATCGAACATTATGCAATTATAATCAAAGAAGCTGCAACAAAAAGAGCTCTCATTCATGCGGGAACTCTTATTTCCGAAATGGGCTTTGGAGATGATAAGGAAATAGACACTATCTTGGATAGAGCAGAGTCCGAAATTTTTTCAATATCTCAAAAAAGCTCTTTAAGGTCATTCATTCCGTTAAAGGAGGCTTTGGCTGAGAGTTTTGACAGGATAGATGAACTTCATAAAAAAGGCGCAGGACTTCGGGGAGTAAAAACCGGTTTTGTTGATTTAGACAATAGTCTATCCGGAATGCAGCAGTCGAATCTTCTTATTTTGGCAGCCCGTCCCGGACAGGGAAAAACAGCCATGATTGTGAACATTGCCCAGCATGCTGCTGTTGTAGATAAGACTCCTGTTGCAATATTTTCTTTGGAAATGAGCAAAGAGGAATTGGTTGACCGACTCCTCGTTGGACAGGCAGATGTAGATGCCTGGAGAATAAAAACAGGCAAATTATCGGAATCCGATTTTACCAAATTGTCCAATGCAATGGGAGAGTTGGCAGATGCACCGATTTTCATTGATGATACTCCGGGAATTTCGGTGTCGGAAATGAGAACAAAGGCAA
>MFPH01000066.1:0-1247 GCA_001782645.1 Candidatus Levybacteria bacterium RIFCSPLOWO2_12_FULL_37_14
TCGGTCAGGGCTTTCAGCTGAAATAAAAACAGGTCGTCAAACGCAAGCCGCTCTTTGGCGTTTTGGGCCTCGTTTTCATTTTTTGGGAAATGGATGCTGTTGACGGCCGCGTTTAATTCCCGAAAGCCATATTTTTTAGAAATTGCTTCCGGCAAGTGGTCGGTGAAACGGCAATTTGGCAGAAGAGGTTTAATCAGAAAGCGCAGATACTTTGAAGTGATGCCTTCCGTTTCGGGATAAACGGGAACAAAACCGCCGGTATGGATTAAATTGGCCGGCTCTTCTTCATAACGGATTACCGGAGTTTCATCCGGCAAATCCGAATCGTCGGCAGTGGTGTCGGTCGGAACGGGATTAAAAGAGAAAATTTTTTCATAGGTCGGATTGGAAAGGTAAGTACCGTGCTTATCGATGTGAATTTTTCCGGCCAAGCTTACGAATGTTCCTTCCGTCAGCTGGTCGGCGATATACGGCTGGTTGAACCAAACGGCTTTTACGGCTCCGCTTTGGTCCTGGACGATGGCCGTGGTGACGGACATTCTTCTTGGAAAAATCCGCCTGACGGTTATTTTTACCACTTCGCCCCGGATGTTTATTTTTTGTCCGGCTTCTATTTCGGCTATTGGAGCAGTTTTCGTGTAGTCCTCATAGCGGACGGGAAAATGCCAGAGCAAGTCTTTGACGGTCTTAATGCCGAGCTTGTTTAAACGAGGCAAATTCTTCGGTCCGACATTTTTCAGTTTTTCTATCGGGAGAAATATATTCATTTAACGAATAGCGAATGGCGAATAATCAAATCCCAATTGAGGTTTTTCGTTTTTCATTATTAGCTTTACGTTATTCCATGAAGTCCATTATTATAACAGATTTAAAAAAAAACTCCAATTCCACGGAGGACTGGAGCGTTGCTCTGCTATTCTGGTTTGTTTTAAACTTTTTCGTGAAGCATTTTGTCAATCATGGGGAGTATGTTTATAAAATTCAGAAACTTTTTTGTTTGCCGCTCGTTCAGAGTAAGTGTTGTTTTAATGAGCGACAGTTTTTTCTTATCGTCCAGAATGGGCAAATCAATGATTGCTTCAATGATTTTTTCCCGATCAGTTTTTCTATTAAAGATTTCTGCCAAGGCCATGTCTATTTTCTGAGCAATATCGCTCATTTTTGTCTCCCCTAAAATAAAAAACAACTGCCTAAACAGTATCATTATTTAAATTTAATTCAAGACGAAAAATTTATGGTGCAGTTGG
>MFPH01000066.1:1330-5262 GCA_001782645.1 Candidatus Levybacteria bacterium RIFCSPLOWO2_12_FULL_37_14
CGGCATTCGATTCCTCACGCAAGCCAAGCAGTTGGCTTGCTCCGAGTGTTCAAATATTTCATATTTGTCCCCTCGAGAGGAATCGAACCTCTATTTGTAGCTCCGCAAGCTACCGTCCTATCCGTTGAACGACGAGGGGATATAGTTTTTTAATTTTGGTGTGGGGTCCAGCTGGGCTGCGGGGACATTAATTTGTCTTTTGGGGCTTCCTGTTTCAAGCGCGGAGGTCCTAACTATAATCCTAATTTTTTACCGATAATATCAGCCAAGGAAATTTCATGCTCTTTTTCCGGCAGAAAGTTCATTAGAATTTTTCTTAATTCAACGGGGTTCTGGCCGGCAACGGGGATTTTTATATAGGGAAGATACCATTTTTTCGGTTCCAAGCTCAATTCTTTCGCATTACCCGGAACATAGTCAAGCCAGAACGTCCGAAGCTCTTTAAACGGATACAGATTGGAACCGACGGAAATTCCCAATCCGCCGATTGCAATTTTTGAAGCGGGATGTTTTTTTGCGGTTTGCAGCAGTAAAACAACCGACGACAGCACCAGGAAGATTGTTGTCAGGTAATCCTTTTTAAAAAATATCAAAACCCCCGCTGTGGCCAAAAGCCCGCCTGCCGTCAGCCAGGAATATATTTTCGGCGATAAATGTTCGCGGGGCTGAATTTCCCACGAAAGCGCGGGTGATTCTTGGGGGGCGGTTTGTTTATCCGGTTGGTCCGGCGCGGCTTTCTTCGTCGTTGGACGATTTTCTTTTTTAGAATCAATTTTAACGTCAGCTGGCGGGGTAGGCGATTTATCTTGAGAAGCTATTTTTTTTAAATCGATGATGCGGGACATGGATTCTTAACTTATTGGCGGTGTTTTTTGATTGATGTTCGAACTTTTTTTGAGCAAAACCCTGAAAACTAATTTGGACTCGGCGGGGCAAACTATTTTTCTGGGGGAATGGAATTGCCCCGCCTCGGCTTCCATCCCGCCCGCAGGAGGGGTCTGGGGAGGAATGCGGGCGGGTTTTTGAACCTTTCCTTTTTCGCTTCCGAATTTCGTATTTTGCAAAGCAAAATGCGCCACCGAGAAAGATTCATTTACATTTTTATAAAAATTAGTTATCATTATAGTATCAAGAAAGAAACCTTTATATTATATTCTATATACTATAATGTTATACAATTAGAAAAGATATGTCAAATAATAAAATTGCTGAAAACTTGAAGAAACTACGAGCTGAAAAGGGACTATCTCTCGAAAAGATTGCTCGCCTTGCTGATTTATCGCTCAACACCATTGTTAAGGTTGAAAATGGTGTAAATACAAACCCAACTATTGAAACGCTAACCAAGATCGCCAAGGCGCTTGAAGTTGGTGTTGATGATTTAATCAAATAAAAATATGAAAGGAATTATTTACATAATGATAACTGCCGTTTCTGGTTTGATAAAAATAGGTCAAACTGGTACCGCTAATTTTCAAGAACGAATGCGTTTTCTTGAAGCGAATGGCTACTATAATGTTTCCGGACTAAAAAGATTTTTCGCCATTGAACTTGAGGATTACAGCGACAAAGAAAATCTCTTAAAAGAAATTTTTAATAAGCATCGCGTTGGTGATAGTGAGCTATTTGCTCTTGATTATGATTTGGTGCGACAACTTTTATTATCGTTTGATGGCAAAGTGATTTATCCCAAAGATGTAAACAAGGAAAAGGAATTTGACGAAGTTTCAAAAGCTAGAGAGCAAGGAGCACGATTTAGTTTTTATAAAAAAGGTATTAAAAATGGAGAGGAAATTATTTTTATAGCTGACAAAGAAATCACTGCGAAAGTGGTTGGCGAGCGTGAAGTGGAATATGGCGAACAAATTTGGAAACTTGCACCACTAACCTACAAAATATATGAGCAAAAAGGAGGGTTAAACGAAAGTGGCGCATACCAAGGGGCGGCTTATTGGCAATATAAAGGCAAAAGGCTAAGAGACTTGCCTGATATAAATAAATAAAAAAATATGGCAAAAAAGAATCAATCTAAAAGATTAACAAATCAGCACAAAAAATCGCAAGGTGTAGTTGGTATATTTGGAGACGAAGCAAAGTTGCATGATATAACAGTTGGTAAAATTTCACACCTTGTAATTGAACAGCTTGAGAAGGAATTTCCTCAATTATCTTTTAGATATAGAACAAGTATAAAAAAGGAAGAAATAAACGAAGCGTTAAAGAAAGTTGATCCAGAATTAGGGCAAACCCTTTTTGTGTCAAATTCAAGTATTATCCCAGATGGTGGAATAATTGAAGTAAAAGATGATAACGGTAATTGGAGAGTATTACTTGTAACAGAAGCTAAACATCAAGGAAAAGACATTGAAAATATCCAAACAGGAAACCTCGTTGGTAAAAATAACAATCAAGACTTGATGGCTGCTGGTAACGCAATAGAAAGGTCACATAAAAACATATCAGAACTTGCCAATTTTATGTTATCCGAATCCCATTTCCCTTATATCTTATTTTTGGAAGGTTCAAATTTTCTTACTGAAACTATTTCAATTATAAGACCTGACGGGAGAGTAGTCACTCTTAATTATAATTCAGGGATGCTAAATAGATTAGATAGATTGACCTCTGCAAATTATGGAATGCCAATTAACACTAATTTATGTAAAAATAAATTTGTTAAACATAAAGATAAAACAATTATGCTTCAAGCAACTTCAATATATACACAAGGTAATGGAGAGAAATGGGATGTAAAAGAAATGTTTGACATTATGATTGAAATTTCAAAAACCTCTCTTCAAGTACTAGGAAGTGAAATATTTAAGCAAATAACTAAAAGGAAATAACCAAAACCAAGATATTTATTCATTTAACATAATTTGATAATGGCAAGAAAAGCAACAAACAAATTACTGCAAAAAGCTAAAGAATCAAAGAGTGATGAGTTTTATACTCAACTTTCAGATATAGAAAGTGAATTGCAACATTATAAGGGTCATTTTAAAGACAAAGTGGTTTTTTGTAATTGCGATGACCCTAGAATTAGTAACTTTTTTAATTACTTTGCTTCAAACTTCAAAGAGTTGGGATTGAAAAAATTAATAGCTTCTTGCTATAGAAAACAAGAAAGAAATTTATTTAATACTGAAAAATTTGAAAATGGTTTTTTTTATAAATATTCAGGTGCTAAAGGTGAAAAAATCAAACCAAGTTCAAATGACATTATTCATTTTAAAGGAGATGGGGATTTTCGTAGTGCCGAAAGCATTAATCTATTAAAACAATCCGATATTGTCGTTACCAATCCACCATTTTCATTATTCAGGGAATATGTAGATCAATTAGTTAAATACGATAAGAAATTTTTGATTATTGGTAACATTAACGCTATTACCTATAAAGAAATTTTTAAGATAATTAAGGGGAATAAAGCGTGGTTAGGAATAAATCTAGGCAGAGGAATTTCAGGTTTTATTGTGCCAGAACATTATGAGCTTTACGGAACAGAAGCTCGCATTGATAATCTTGGGAATAGAATAGTTTCCCCAAATAATTGTTTATGGCTAACAAATTTAGACACCTCTAAAAGACATGAGGACATTACTCTTACAAAGAGATATTTTGGAAATGAAATTGAGTATCCTCGTTATGATAATTATCATGGAATTAATGTAAATAAAACGCAAAATATCCCCTTGGATTATTCAGATGCTATAGGTGTACCTATAACCTTTTTACATAAATACAACCCAGAGCAATTTGAAATAATTAAATTCAGAAAAGGAGATGATGAAAAAGATTTGTCAATAAACGGGAAATGTCCATATTTTAGAATTTTAGTCAGAAATAAAAGAATACAGAAAAATGAAAAAATGAATCAAATACCAAGATCAGAATTGATAAACAAAATGAAGTTAGAAGTAAGATTGAAA
>MFPH01000067.1 GCA_001782645.1 Candidatus Levybacteria bacterium RIFCSPLOWO2_12_FULL_37_14
AGAAGATAACCTAAAAACTTGTCCTTAAAGTTCTTGTCAACAATTGCTCCTTTTTTAATTTCTTCCCGTATAAATTCAGATCCGGCATTTGAAGTTGCAATAATAATCGCATTCGCAAAAGAAACAGTTTTGCCATTATTATCGGTAAGCCTACCATCGTCAAGAATTTGCAAAAACAAATTGTGGATAGATGGATCTGCTTTTTCAAATTCATCAAGGAGAATAAGGGAACTTGGGCTCTCGTGAATCTTTCCTGCAATTCCTTCATTTTCCGAACCTATTCCACAACCTATAAATCTCTCTACCCCATCTCCGGACGAATATTCGCTCATATCAAACCTGATCATCTTTTTTTCTCCGTTGAAATACAAAACAGAAAGAGTTTTTGCTGTTTGAGTTTTCCCGACCCCTGTCGGACCTAAGAAAAGAAAGGAAATTGGTTTTGCTGCAAGCTTAAGACCCGATCGTATCCTGCGTATTCCCTCAGCTATGCTTCTTACTGCTTCTTCCTGATCAATAAGACTTTCATGCATTCTTGCTTCAAGATTTACCAAAAGTTTTTTTTCTTCTTCCGTTGGACTACTTAATGTTATTTTAGTTTTTTCTTCAGCTCTCCTAACAACATCGCATTCTAAAACTTCTTTTTTGCCTGAAAGCCTAACTTCATTTACTGTATCCTCCAAAAGCACTACTCCTGCGCCCGGCAATGTTCTGTCAATAAGATATTTGTTTGCCAAATTTAAGGCTGAAAGAATTGCCCTGTATGAAAGTTCTACTTTCATCTCTTTCTCTATGAAAGACGCTTTATCAAAAAGCATTTGCAGTATTACGCTTCGCTCCGGTTCTTCTAATTTTATAGTCTCAAAAACATCGGCAATATTTGTTAGTCGCTCTACAAATTTTTTATACGCACCGTTTGTCACAGCTCCAATTATCCTTATAGATTTACTTTTGAGGTAAGGAATCAGCACTCCCGACAAGTCAATCTTGAATGACGAAGATCCCAAAATATTTTCAAAATCAGAAATATAAATAACCACATTGCCGGAATGAGAAATCTCCGCGATAATTTCATCCAGCCTTTTCTCAATTTCGCCTTGGTCTCCTGCTCCTGCCAAAAGAGTGTCCAGGTATAATTTAAAAATTCTTTGGTGATGAAAATCTTTTAAGTCGCTGGAAAAGCTTTCGAAACAAAGCGTTTCAATCAAGGTGTTTTTGCCGCTTCCCGGCTCTCCCATCAAAATAACACTTTTCCTTCCCGCTAAAGCACCCAATAATTGCTTGTATTCGTTTTGCCGTCCCAAAAGAAGCGGTTTTTTATTTAAAATCTCCGGAGTTAAATCAATCATGTATTTTTTTGTTTCAAGTGTCCATCCGTATGTCCAGGATTCTGCGAATCCTTCACCAAAAAAATTAACCTTGAAAGGCTTTCCTTCGTCTGAAAACGTTGCTTTTGCCCAATATGCAATATTCTGGAGATCTTCTTTTTTAAGCTGTTTTCTAAATAATAATTTTGTTTGCTCTTCCGTTGACAAAAGGTAATCTGCAAAAAAATCAAGAGAGTCAGTAATTACCGTATTTTTTTGTATTTCAATTAGGTTTATTTCTTCTCTTTTAATATCAGCTTTCTTCAGGAAAAAATTTATCTCTTTTCGCTTGAGAAGAAATTTAATAATATCTATAACCTGCTTTTGGGATGCGATAATCTCGGCAAAACTTTTCTTTGGTTTGAATGATAAAAAAATAAAAAGAATAAGAATAAATAAAACCGGAAAGAGAAGCTCTCTGGATAAAGAAGAATAAATAATAGAAAAAATAAATAAAACCGGCAGGAAAATAAAACCAACAAATAGGCAAAATTCGATAAGCAAAAGAATAAAAAGTAAAATAACATCGGCAACAATAACAAAGGTTTTTACGAAAATTCCCATACCAATCGAGAATCCAATTAATCCTTCCCGGTATTCATTTTTCCAAGGTTTGAAATAGGTATTTACAAGAAGAGGAAGAGAAAATAATTGCAAGAAAGCATTATTTAAGGAAGCAAAGAAAGCGATTAAATTTTTTGGAGAATCTATAAACCAAAATCTTAAAAACACAAAAGGCAGCATAGATTTAGTATATACCACTCCGCTTTTCTTTACAAAATTGGTATATGCCTCCGTAGCTTTACGCTTTTAAGCTTATCTTATCTATACATTAAGCAAAGCTTCGTAGGTATTATGCCCTAATAATCGAAAGCGAAGGGGCATAAGAAGTTTATAAACAAATTACAAATTAAGAATTGGTTTCTTTTAAAGTAGATAAGCCGACGAAGATTATGGCGATGGAAAGAACAAATAATACTCCAAACTCGACATAAGCAACTGCGTCTGCTCCTTGCGTTCCGGTAACCGACGCTCCCAAAGATGCCAATCCGATTAAAAACCTTGTTAAAATTGCCGTCAAAACACTGGCTAGCAACAGACCTTTTGCCACCAGTTGCCCTTTTTTTATTAAGCCGAGTCCCAAAACCGCAAAGATTGATCCGACAGCAATGCCGAAGAAAATAGCGGTTCTGGTATAGCCTGCATTTTTGTTATTGAAAACCTTCATTTCTTCATCAAATTTTCTCTGGGCGGCGTCCTGTTTTTGAAATGCAGCCTGACAATCGCCTGATGTTTGAGCATCCAAAGTTTTGCTGCATTCAACAGGAGCCAACATTGCAGGTGTTGAGGGAAAATCCGGGCGCACAGGTTCGGGATAAAAAGCCGCTATGCCAAAACCTGTGGTAACGCAAAGTATAATTCCAAGGAAAAAAACATAAAGCCTGCTAATCCAAACCATATTTCACCAATATTATTTCACCAAAACCCCCAATTAGCAAATAATTATTTTTTTTCTGTAAATAAGAATTTGATAGACGATAACTCCAGTTGTGATAATTCCAAGCCCTTGTCCAAGTATAACAACCCAATCTTTCTGCAAAACTCCATGTGCTGTCCAAAGCATATAAACTAAAAACGATAAAATATAAAAAGAAGTTGAGACTCCCTCTGTGGATTTGCGTTTATAATTCTTGCGGATTTGATCAGGAAAACCAACCACTTTTACCAAAATCGATAAAACGGTCGTCAAAATTCCGATAATTAACCCAACCTCAACAATATTCACAAAATGATTATATCAAATTAATAATTACATATGGCGAGCGCTGAAATAAAGGCCGTTAAGTTTTGCGAAATGAACGCATCAGGGGGATTCCTCGCAAACTTGTCGAGGAGGGGGTGCAAATCACCCGACAAGTGAATTGAGCAAAATAGGCCGACTTTCATAGCTCGGGAGCTTTTGGTACTTTTGTCGGCACAAAAGTACAATAGAAAATTAGAACCAACTGGATTTGCCTTTTTCCCCTTCAAATTCTTTGAGGAGGTCTTTTTGTTTTCCGGTTAAATGCTTCGGAATTGTTACTTTTATTCTGACATAATGATCTCCGCGGCCAGAGCCATGCAAATGCGGTACGCCTTTCCCCCGCAATCTAATCGCTGTTCCCGGCTGCGTTCCTGAAGGAATTCTAAGCTTCAAATCCCCATCAATTGTTTCTATGTTTACTTCTCCGCCCAATGCCGCTTGGGCAAAAGAGATTTCTTTACTTCCGATAATGTCGACTCCTTCTCTTTGAAATCTTTTGTCGGGAGTAACCGAGACAACTATGTCATAATCGCCAAAGCGGATTCTGGAGCCTTCATCAACGCCTGTCGGAATTTTTATGGTTTGCGATTTACCTCCAATACTGACTTTTTTTGTAGCTCCATGAGCTGCTTCAAGAAAGTCAATCGTCAAAGAGTAAGTTTGTCTTCTTTGCTGCCTGCCGAATGGTGATTGTCCACCAAAAAACTGTTCAAATATTTCAAACGGATCGCTAAATCCACCAAAATCCCAGCCCGAGGCTGGTCCGCCTTGGGCGGAAAAACCTCCATCTGATGTATAAGAAAATGGCCCACCCTGTTGTCCAAAGCCCCCAAACGGCCCGCCTGCACCTCCAAAAGGACCTTGTCCTGCTCCCTGCTCAAAAGCAGCATGACCAAATTGATCGTAAGTTTGCTTTTTCTGCGAATCAGACAAAACTTCGTAAGCTTTAGTTACTTCTTTAAATTTCGTCTCCGAATCTTTACCTTTATTCCGGTCAGGATGATACTGTAAGGCAAGCTTACGATAAGCTTTTTTTATCTCATCCGTGCTTGCCGATTTCGTGACCCCAAGTGTTTGATAATAATCTTTTGTATCTGCCATAATGATCGTATTATACTAAGCAAGCGCTCCAAGCGCTTTTATGAAAATTCGAAGCACGAATGTCGAAACTCGAAACAAATTCAAAATTCAAAACGGTTTCGGATTTCGGATTTTGGTATTCGGATTTAGTTAACAACCTCACCTTCGACCGGCTCTTCCTTATTTGACTTCTTTTCTTCCTTCGGCTCGCCGGAGCTTCCAGCGGAGGCGGCTTCCTCTTTTGGCGCACCCGGCTGACCAGGCTGTTGACTCATCGCCTGTCCTATTTTTTGCAATGAGTCTGACAAATCTTTTGTTTTTGCTTCCAAATCTTCTTTGGTTCCCGTATCCAAAATTTTCTTAAGCTCTATTATTTTACCTTCAACCTCTTTTTTAAGATCTGCCTGAGCTTTATCTCCGGCATCCTTAAGACTTTTCTCTGCCGTAAAGATTAGGGAATCTGCAGCATTTCTAGTTTCAATTTTTTCCTTCTTTTCCTCATCTTCTTTAGCATGTATTTCTGCCTCCTTGGTCATTTTCTCAATTTCATCCTTAGATAGTCCCGTTGACCCGGTAATCTTAATGCTTTGCTCTTTTCCACTCGCTTTGTCTTTAGCTTTTACGTTCAATATTCCGTTTGCGTCAATATCAAAAGTCACCTCAACCTGAGGAACTCCACGGGGTGCCGGAGGAATTCCATCCAATATGAAACGGCCAAGACTTTTATTGTCTGTTGCCATTGGACGTTCTCCCTGCAAAACATTTATCTCAACTTGAGTTTGATTGTCTGCGGCTGTTGAAAATACCTGAGATTTAGAAGTTGGAATTGTGGTATTTTTGGAAATAAGAGGAGTTGAAACTCCGCCCAATGTTTCAATTCCCAATGTCAGCGGAGTCACATCCAAAAGAAGCACATCTTTTACTTCTCCGCCCAAAACTCCGCCTTGAACAGCTGCTCCAACTGCAACGACTTCGTCCGGATTAACTGATTTGTTAGCCTCTTTGCCAAAGAATTTCGTAACAGTTTCTATAACTTTCGGCATTCTGGTCATTCCTCCAACCAAAACTACTTCGTCAACATCAGAAACGTTTATTCCTGCATCTTTTAGTGCCTGTTCTACGGGATGCAGAGTTTTCTGCACCAACGAATCAACTATTTGCTCCATTTTTGCCCGAGTCAAGGTCATGGTCAAGTGCAAGGGGCCATTCTTACCCTGAGTTATAAACGGCTGGTTAATTTCAGCTGTTGAAGAACTAGACAATTCTATTTTTGCTTTTTCTGCAGCCTCACGAAGTCTTTGTAATGCTTGATGATCTTTTCTGAGATCTACATCTTGCTCCTTTTTAAATTCTGTGGCAAGATAATCAATAATCAATTGATCAAAATCGTCTCCGCCCAAATGTGTATCTCCGTTGGTAGATTTGACTTCATAAACTCCCTCTCCCAATTCCAAAACAGAGATATCGAAAGTCCCTCCGCCCAAATCATAAATAGCAATTGTATGAGCATTTTTTTTATCTAGCCCATAAGCCAAAGCTGCTGCCGTAGGCTCATTGATGATTCTTAAGACTTCAAGTCCGGCAATTTCTCCGGCTTGTTTGGTAGCTTGTCTTTGAGAATCATCAAAATATGCAGGAACTGTAATAACTGCTTGCGTTACTTTTCCGCCTAAATAATTCTCCGCATCAACTTTAATTTTTTGTAAAATTTGAGCGGATATCTCCTGAGGAGTAAATGTCCGACCCTCAACTTCTACAACTGCCATTCCATCCCGACCTGCTTTAATCGTATACGGTAACCATTTCATATCAAACTGCACAGACTTATCTGTAAATTTACGGCCCATTAATCTTTTTATAGAGAAAATTGTTCTCTTGGGCTTTAGGACAATTTGATGTTTTGCAACGTCTCCTACGACATGGCTTATCGGATCAACAACCGACGGAATAACATTGCGTCCTTCAGTGGAATGGATAACTTTGGGAGATCCCCCCTCCATTACCGCAACGCATGAATTTGTTGTACCCAAATCTATTCCTATTATTTTTCCCATAATTTATTCCTTCTTCTCTTCTTTATTCTGCTTTGCAGAACCGACAGCTACCTGTGCTGGTCTCAAAACTTTATCGTATAACGTGTAACCTGTTCTTAATTCTTCTATAACTTTCCCTTCTTCTCCTTCAATCGTTACCACTCCTTCCATCAGGTTTGGGTCAAAGTTTTTGCCCAAAGTTTCAATTCTTATAACTCCTTCTCCCTTAAGCGTGTCTAAAAATTGCTGTACGCTAAGATTTAGACCTTGATCTTTACTCTGACTGTGTTTATTGGCAAGCATTAGTGTATCTAAAACCGGTAAAATATTCAAGAGGAGTTGTTTGTTTGCTTTAAGCATCCATTCTCCTCTTTCGTTCCGCACTCTGTTTTCCAAATTTCTATAATCTGCCAAAGTTCGCTTTACTTGATTTTCAAGTTCTTCTATTTTTTGTTTTAAATGTACAATTTCCTCTTTGCTTTTATCTTTTGTATCTTTTTGTTCTTCTGAATTCTCATGTTTTTTGTCATTTTTAATTTTTGAGTTATCATTTTGCATTTTAATTCTTAATTATAAACTATCTAACTTCTATTTTCTATATTTCATCTTCCGCTGCCTACCACCCTTTGGCTATTTCTTCAATCAAATTACCAAAATATCTCACTGTCGGAACAATTTGGGTGTAATTAAGACGGCTCGGTCCCAAAACTCCGATTTCACCTGTTAATTGCATTGGAGTTTTGTAATGAGTAAAAACAAATCCGTATGGACCTTGCATATCCGGACCTAACTCATCGCCCAAAAGTACTTGTACGTCTTCTGAAACAATATCTGCAAAAAATTTCCGGCAATCTTCAAATTCATCCATAGTCGAAAGCAAACTCTTCATCACATCAATATCAAAAAATTCCGGCATTTCCAAAATATTAGCATATCCTGCATAATAGACGCTCCCGTCCGAAGTTGTTGCGATTGCTAAGGCTTTGGTTTTGTCAGCCAAAGATTTTGTCATTTTCCGTAAAAATTTATCTTCTTTTTCGCGATAATCCCATAGGCTTTCTTTAACCGCGGTTTCTTCAGTTACAGATAAATCTTTTTCTTTCATGAGCTGTTTGACATAAAACTTCATGCCCATTGGAGTTGGCGCGCGACCTGCGGAAGTATGATTTTTTTTAAGATAACCTAAGCGGGTTAGACTAACCATTTCGTTTCTGATGGTTGCGGGACTGGCGCTAAGGCTATATTTTTTCTCCAAAGTTTCCGATCCAACAGGCTCAGCTGTGGCAATATACTCCTCTATGAGGGCTTTGAGAATTTCAACTTGTCTTTGTGTCAAATCATGCATATCTTTCCCTCGCATCGTCATCCTGACCCTTGAGCCGAAGCGAAAGGGGAAGGATCTCGAGATTCTTCGTTTCACTCAGAATGACGTGATTAGAGATTAGCAGTAATATACCACGACTGCTAATTAATGTCAAGGGGCAACTGATTATTGAAGTTGCCCCGCAGATCCTCCTGAGATTGCTCTTTGAGCCGTATTCGAATAGAATTGGAAAGGCGAGAAGCAAGATCAGGAGGATCAAGACTCACCCTTACTATAGGTGGGGCGCAGATCCCGTACACGCGCCCTTGCGAGGCATGGATGTAGACCATGCGAGCAAGTAAGCGCTGTAGCGGGATCAAGACTCAAGGCAAATTCTAAAACTGGTGGGTCAAGGGATATAGTAATTTTGTGGTAAACTTGAAATATGAATCGGAGGAAACGACCCTTTTGGCTTTTATTAATTAGTCTTTTGTCTTTAGTTGGGCTGGTTTATTTAGTCTTAGCTTTCCCGCCAAACTTTCAATTTACCTTGCCCCTCGGAGCTTTAGCAAAGTGGGGAATTTTTAATTTTCAATTTTCAATTCTCCCCATCTTCTTCCTGTTAATTTTTACTTGTCTCTTGTCACTTATCACTTATCTCTTACGTAGCTCCCGCAGAGCAGCCTTAATTGGACTTTTAATAATGATTTATCTTATTTTACGCATGTTTCGCCTTGACAGCCCTTATTTCCTACTTCTTCTTCTCGCCCTTTTCATAAGTCTTGAACTTTTTTTTAAAAAAAGGATTTAGTATTAAGCTTACCAAGTAGAAATAAAAACAACGTTCTAGAAAACTGCAAATAGGTGTTTATTTGGCTGATTTAGCAGCGCCTTTTGCTGTGTAGAAGGCTCTCTGCTGTTCTTTATTTTCAAGATATGACCTAGCAAGATTAGCTGCTACTCTTTGATCTTTTGATAAATTAGGGGGGACATCTCGATCGTTATCTTTGTCTTGCCAATAGACCCTCTCTGCCATTTCCTGCTGCGACAAGGTCAACGTCTTCCAGTGTCCTCTCGCATTTATCAAAGCTGCTATGTGCTCTCCCAAATAGGTAGGATTGCCACTAGAGTTTAAACTCGCAGATCCTCTCGGTGGTTTCCCAATATTATATAATTCAATCTCAAAAGATGCTGCAATTCTGCTCCCCTCTTCGCCATTAAGAGCAAGTCTTGTGCGATACATTACTTGTCCATCTTCTAGACGGACAGAGTCACTTAAAACACCACTAATCCTAATCTTTTCGTATCCCACATACGGCCGCTCCACTACTGTTTCTCCAACTCGAAAAACTTCTCTTGCAGGACTGCTTTCTGCCATATAATTAATTTCAGTATAACTCTCTCTCTGGATGTCAATAACTTATAGTTTGTATTCTTCAGCTTTAGAAGCGGAATCCTGTTCAGTTCTTATTTCCTACATCTTCTCGTAGCTCTATACATCGCCATAGAACTTTTCTTCAAAAAGCGAATCTAAATAATTGTGCGAGCGTTGAAAGCAGCGCGTTAAATATTCTTGAGTGAGCTGTCAGGGGAATTCCTCAGCGAGCGCAAGCTCGATTGAGGAAGGGGTGAAATTACCCGACTAGCGAACGAGAGAATATAGCGACCTTTCATGGCTCGCGAGTTTTTGGTACTTTTGTCGGCACAAAAGTACAAATAAAAAATAAAAATTAAATCCTAAAATAAATTCAGGATGACATCGGAAAATTTCTCTGCTAGAATGACTTCATGAACAAGTTTTATGTTACAACTGCTATTGACTATGTTAACGACACTATTCATCTGGGGCATGCTTTCCAGAAAATTGCCGCAGATGTTTTGGCGCGTTACTACAGAATTACCCTTGGAAAGGATAATGTTTTCTTTTTGACGGGAACCGACGAATATGGTCAAAAAGCAGAGAAGGCTGCAAAGGAACAAGATATTTCTCCATCTGAATTTGTCAAAAAAATTTCCGATTCAGACCAAAAAGAACAAGACTCCTTAAATATTTCTTACGATAGATTTATTAGAACAACTGATTCCAATCATGCGGAAGTTGTCAAAGAAATTTGGAATAGGATCAAAAAAAATGGTGATATATATTCCGGAGAATATCAAGGATCGTATTGCGAGGGATGTGAAGCTTATTATACAAAAGAAGATTTGATTGAGGGAAAATGCCATATCCATCCAACACTGAAAATAAAAATAATTAAGGAAGAAAATTATTTCTTTAAATGGTCTAAGTATAAGGATTTCTTAATTGAGCATATTAACAATAATCCTGATTTTATTTTCCCGAAACACGGAGCAAAAGAGATGCTTAAATTTGCAAAAAACATCAAAGATATTCCTATTTCCCGAAGCAATTTTACGTGGGGAATTTCCGTTCCTAATGATCTAAAACAAGTAGTCTACGTTTGGTTTGATGCTTTAATTAATTATTTAACCGGAGTAGGATTTTTGAAAAATAAAGAGTTATTTAGTAAATTCTGGCCTGCAGACGTTCATATTCTTGGTAAAGACAATTTAAGATGGCATGCTCTTTTGTGGCCGGCAATGCTCAAATCTGCAGGAATCGGATTACCAAAAACAATTCTGGTTAATGGATTTTTAAACATTAACGAACAGAAAATTAGTAAGTCGGTTGGCAATGTTATTCGTCCAAGCGAATGGACAAAAAAATATGGCGCAGACGCTGTCAGATACTATTTATTGAGGTATACAAATATTATTGATGATAGCGACATCTCCGAAGAAAAATTATTGCAAGCTTACAATGCTGACTTGGCAAATGGCTTGGGAAATTTAATTGCCAGAGTTGCAAAATTATGCGAAAGAGTAACTTTAAAGTCCTCTCCTACACCAACACTTTCGCAAGATTATAAACAGGGAATAGAAAATTTTAAATTTAATGAAGTATTAGAAATTGTTTGGAGCAGGATTAAAGTTCTTGATCAGCAAATAAACAGCTCCGAGCCTTGGAAAGTTACGGATCAAAAAAAATTAACGCAAATTTTACAATCATCTGTTAATGGAATAGTTTCCGTTGCAAATGAGCTTAAACCATTTCTCCCGAATACTTCTGAGAAAATTGAGGAACAATTTAAAGGTCCAAAAATTATCTCTGAAAAACCACTCTTCCCAAGAATTTAGAAAATTTAGATAACGCAGATGCAAGCTCAAACGAAGATTTCGCTTTACGAAGTTCTTGCATTCTTTTCGGGGTTATCGGTTTGCGCAAATCAACAATTGCAGGTTTTCCCAATTCTTTAGTATGTGTCCCAACGGCATCCACACCATAAAACGGGACTATTCTTAGGCCTGTTTCTTTTGTCATTTCGTTTTAAATCTACACAATGGAATCAATCCTGTCAATAGATCGCTTAATTAAAGTTTAATATCCGACACTTCTAGTACAATATGGAAGTGAATCAATTAACTAAAATTACATTAGTCTGGGAACT
>MFPH01000068.1:0-2727 GCA_001782645.1 Candidatus Levybacteria bacterium RIFCSPLOWO2_12_FULL_37_14
CGTTGGGAGCTCTAAATTCAAATCTTTTCCTCCCATATCAAAGGGTAGAGTCTCGGCTTTTGAGAGAATTTTAATTTCTTTTGCCTCAATTTCAACATTACCCGTAGTCAATTCTTTATTTTCGGTTTTCTGTGGTCTTTTTTTGACTATACCTATAAGTTCAATTGCAAATTCGGGGCGAAGCGTTAAGGCTTCTTTATGGGCAATTTTTGACACTTGCGGATTGACTACGACTTGAACTGTTCCAGAGCCATCCCTGAGGTCAAGAAACACCAACTTACCATGAGACCTAACTATTCTCACCCATCCTTTTAACAAAACCTCCTGATCAATCTTGCTCAACGTCTCCGCTATAATCATCCTCTGCATGCTTTTATTGTAGCTATTTGTTATAATATTGACAAGTATATAAATATTCGGGAGAATAAGCTGTCAGAATTCCGTCAAGCTAAATAATTAAAATTATAATATTATGTTAAAAAATATGGAAAGAGGACTACCAAAAAAGCCTGAGATATTAAAAGGACCTGAATTCAAAGCAGCGCAATCAATATATTCCGAGATACTTACGAGACATTTCGGAGTATCCCCAAAGAATGCCGAAAGAACAACCCAAGAGATAGAAAAAAACATAATGCATGCTAGTACTCCAGCAGAGGCTAAGTATATACTCAACACTTTCGTTAATACAGTAGGTCATACGATAACAGCAATTCCGAATAAGAAAACCTAATTGGATATTTTTAAATCTTTTATTTTCAACTGCAATCTTTCATTTCCATTCCAATCATCTTTTTCCAACGTATAAACTATGTTTATTTTGTCTCCGATATGGAATTCGTTTATTCTGTCTCCCATATTAAACGCAATCGCGCCAAATTTAACATTTGATTGCCTATCTCCAAGATAAAGCTTTATATGCTTACTTTCGACACCTACAGGACGCATATCCTCAATAATCACATTTTTACTAATAAATGTTGGCTCGGGATTTCCCATTCCGAAAGGAGCAAGTTTTTGTAATGATTCATATAAATTTATATTAATAAGGGATAAGGGTAATTCAGAGTCAATTCGCAGATTGGGGTAAGCAAATCTTTATTTAGCATTAATTCCGCCTTGTCCTCCAAAGCCTTCTGCAACAAGGGAAGCTTTATTGTCTCAATAGTAAATCCTGCTGCCATCGGATGACCTCCTGCATCAACCAAGAATTCTTGAGCTGTCCGGATAAATTCGATTATGTCAAACCCTTTGACTGATCTTGCCGATGCCTTACTGTATTTCTTACCTTTGGAAATAACAATTGCCGGCCGATAAAACTCTTCAACCAATTTCCCTGCAACTAGCCCTATAACGCCCTGCTGATAACTCTCATGCGCCACGAACAATAATTTCTTTAATTCACCTTTTTTACTTGCTCCTCGAAGCTTTATCGAAGTGGAGTTTTTTACCGACTCTATTGCATGCTGCGCTGTATTTATGGTCAGAAGCTGTCTTTCTTTATTGGTTGCGCCAATTTCTTTTGCCAGTATCTCTGCTCTTTTTTTATTTTTCGTACATAAAAGCCTTAAGGAATCCATCGCATAATCCAATCTTCCGGTTGCGTTAAGACGGGGCACAATTATATGTCCGATTTCGTAAACTCCGATTTCTGACTGATCAATTTCTGCTTCTTTGAATAATTCCAAAAGCCCAATTCGTTTTGTTTTTCGAAGAACTTCTAAGCCAAACTTTAATAGCGTTCTGTTCGCTCCTTTCAAAGGGACCAAATCTGCAACTGTCGCCAACGCTACCAATTCTAAGTGTCCCTCGTTCTTAATTTTTAATTCTTCATTATTAATTATTAATTGCTGCGCTAGCAGCCAAGCGACTCCGGTTCCGCAAAGCATTGTTGTGTGAACAATTGCCAAAGCATCAGGTAATTTTTTTGATGAGACATGGTGATCCGTAATGATTACGTCTATTCCTTGTTTATTAGCATAATCAACCGGCTTATTTGCAACAATTCCATTGTCCACTGTAATAATCAACGAACAATTTGCAATTTTCAATTTGCAATTTTCAATTCCCCCTATGGAAAGGCCATAGCCCTCTTCAATTCTGTGCGGAATATATGGCATAACTTTTGCCCCAATTGAGTTAAGGGTTTCCCAAAGAATAGCCGTACCGCTTATTCCATCAACATCGTAATCACCATAAATCACAATTTTTTCTTTATTTTTTATTGCCAACCTAATTCTTGAGATCGCTTTCTTCAGTTGTTTTTTGTCAATTCCAACATTTTCAATAGCTACGTTTTCAAGTTTTGGATTTAAAAATTCTTGAATTTCCTTCCTCGTCTTTATCCCCCTATTTTTAAGTAAAATTTCGATTAAGGTCTTCATTTGAAAGTTGTCCTTAATTTTGAATTTTAAATTTTGAATTTTGAATTTCATGTCATGCTATACTATAACAGTATGATAAAACTTATTCCAGAAGAAATTTTGAAGACTTACAAAAAGATTCAGGAGGCCAATTTTGAGATATATTTGGTAGGCGGATGTGTCCGCAACATGCTTCTTAAGAAACCTGTAAAAGATTGGGACATGACTACAAATGCTGTTCCCGAACAAATGCTCAAAATTTTTCCTAAAGCATTTTATGATAATAAATTCGGCACCGTAGGTATTCCAATAAAAAATGGAATCATAGAGATAACAACGTTTAGAACAGAGCATGGCTACAGCG
>MFPH01000068.1:2743-13363 GCA_001782645.1 Candidatus Levybacteria bacterium RIFCSPLOWO2_12_FULL_37_14
TAGGTATTCCAATAAAAAATGGAATCATAGAGATAACAACGTTTAGAACAGAGCATGGCTACAGCGACAAACGAAGACCTGACAGCGTTAAGTGGGGAAAGACAATCGAAGAAGACCTTGCGCGCCGCGATTTTACTATTAACGCAATTGCCTTAAGAATAACTACTAACGAACAACTACTAACTACTAACCTAATTGATCCTTATGAAGGACAAAAAGATATTGAAAATAAAATTATCCGGGCAGTTGGAAATCCAAAAGAAAGATTTAAAGAGGATGCGCTTAGACTCCTAAGAGCTGTACGAATTGCAACTGAAATTTCTTTTACAATTGATGACGCTACCTGGAAAGAGATGGTCACTGATTCTCCGCTTATCAAACATGTTTCAGGAGAAAGAATTAGAATTGAGTTTTTAAGAATTTTAAGAAATGAACGGGTATATGAAGGAATTATGCTTTTAAAAGATTCTAATCTTCTCAATTATATTCTCCCCGAATTGATTATTGGAATTGGAATTTCTCAGACAAGACCGGGCCGTCATCATACTGACGATGTATTTACTCATAATGTTTTGTCTTTGAAATTTTGTCCGTCAACAGATCCTGTTGTAAGATTTTCAGCACTATTGCATGATGTAGGAAAACCAAAAGTGATGTCAAAAGATAAAGACAATTTGGTAATCTTTCATAATCATGAAGTAGCCGGAGCAAAAATTGCAGCAGAAATTTGCGAAAGACTAAAGTTTTCTAAAATTGATAAGGACAGAGTCGTTAATTTAATTAGATGGCACATGTTTGGTGTTAATGAAAATCAAACAGATAGCGCAATCAGAAGGTTTATTAGAAAAATTGGAGTTGGAAATGTTAAAGATATGCTGGACATCAGAATTGCCGACAGACTGGGAAGCGGCAGGCCGGCAGATAGCTGGAGACTAAAGCTTTTCAAAGAAAAAGTTGAAGAACAACTGAAACCGGCTAAATTTTCAATTAATGATCTTGCAATTGACGGAAACGACATAATGAGAGAACTTAAAATAAAACCGGGACCAAAAATCGGAGAGATTCTGCAAAAACTTTTTACTGAAGTCGACGAAAACCTCTCCAGAAACAACAAGGAATTCTTGCTAAAAAGAATAAAAGAATTAGCTTAATCCATCAATATCCCCTCTCTCAACTAGGGAAAGGGTTGCATTGCTTCTCAATGGCTATCCAGTTGTAGAGGATGAAATTCTGTGATATGGTCATAGTATGACCAAAAAATCTTTTGTAGTTATTTTAATCTTAAGCGTAGTTGTATGGTATTTATCTCGAATAGTTCAAGCGTTAATGGAGTTACTTATTTTAAAAACAGCATCAATATCCCCATATCCCACTTCAAACATCGAAACAGGTTACCCAATTGCGCTTAATTTGAGTCAATCCAACACTAGTATTTACTTTTACTATATGGTTAATATCACCTTCTGGTTTTTGTTAATTTTGGGAGTTTGGAGAATAATTAAAAGACCTAAAAAACGATAAGTTACCTCTTGAATTTAAAATAAGCTATTGTTATTCCTCCAATAATTAAAAAAACTATAAATGGATAATTTTTCTTTTTCCCTGTATTCCTCAATATTTTGGAGTTGGTTTTTGTCCCAAGAACACTATTTTTTTCAGGAGTTGTAGATTTTTCTTGAGAAGTTGGAAAGAGTGTAAAAGAAATTGTAGGGGTTAGTGTTGGTTGCGGAGTAGGAGTTGGCGTAGGAGTTGAAGTTGGATTTGGACTTGTGTATGAATTTACTTCTTTATCGGTTGTTCCGTTCCCGTCTTCATCGACATACATGATTGGGTTCTGACCTGAAGAAGTATTAAATGTTAATTCGGCTTTGGTTGAAGTTGTAAGGGGCACATCATTGTACAATATTTCCTGGGAAGCGTTTTCATTTTCAAATTTTCTAACTCTAAAATCAAAACTTCCCTGACCTGTTGCTGCAAACTTTATGTTGTAACTTCCGTTGTCGAGAATGAAAATAAATGCCGCATCGTCCAAAGTAGTATAGCTTGAGCCGGGAATATTTTCTTCGAAATTCCCATCACTTGTTGGACCCGTACGATTGCCTGAAGAATCATAAATACTCATATCAACAGGTGAATGTTTGGAAAATAACCATCCGCTTGACAAGGAGTAAGGTTTCTTGGAAACACCATCAGGCAAGTCTTCATTTTCTTCCAGAATATTTTTAATCAGATTTAGAGCAGAACCGCTTGCTACCAGACTACCATGATCTTGATTAGTATAAAAAACTTTATCATCCTCTCCAGTCTTACCGTAATCAACAAGCGAAGCACTGAAAAGCGGCACAGTCCCATCGCCATTAATATTAACCATATCCTTATGAATATACGGAATACCCAACAAGGAAATTCTTTTTTCCTCAATGATTTGTCCTAAAGTATTTCTGCCTGAACCCGCGATTAACGTGACATCAACGCCATTTGTATCAGACAATTTCTCGTCCAGAGAATGGAAAGCTTCACTGTAATTAAACAATGAAGCATTATGACCATAATTCTGAAGTGTTACTTTCATCTGGCTGTAATTTAATCCGCCCGAATTGGTTTTATATGGATAAGGGTGTCTGCCATCTTGATTAGAATAAAAATTAAAATATGATTGACTTGGGATTAACTGAAATACACTAATCATGTTTTTGACAATATCATTTACTTCTGATGGTATTAAGCCGAAACAAATATCAAAATCTGCAAGCTTACTTAAAATACCTTGTTTAGTTAGGCATCCTCCGTATCTTAAATTTCTTAACGCATCCACTGATCCCAAATGCGGAGTTCCCAACGTAAATAGCTTTCTGACATTTGAGGCTTTTGAGGCATCGGCTATATAATTTCTTGCAACTAACCCTCCCATCGAATGGGCGACAATATCCACCTTTGAACTATCGGCCTGGCTTTTGATTTGCTGAATTGCTTCATCAAGAAAATTTTTAGTTCCGCTAACATCTTTTCTCCAATCATATGGAAAAACAAACAAATCTTGGTTAAGTCTATATCCGCTTGAAGTAAAAAAATCTATTGTTCCTTGATAAGTATGGCTTAACAAATTCCCTGTTATTCCTAAGTTTACTTCTGAAGTTATCCCGTCTGTTTTCATTCTCAAAACATCAAAATAATCATCTGCACCAAACGCTGCCGCCTCATCTACATTTAACCAAACTTTTTCATTCTCGGGATAAAGATAACTGAATTTTCCTCCGTGCCCACTATCTTCATCCCAGACTTTCATTTCATTAACTTTTAATTCCGAGCCGCCGATACCGGGAATTAGAATGAGGGGAGTTTTCGGAGTTGGTGTGGGAGCGGGAGTCAGGGTAGGAGTGGGAATTGGAGTTGAGGTAGGTGTAGGAGTGAACGTAGGGGTTGGCGTGGAAGTTGGCGTCGGAGTAGGAGTTATTGGCAAATCGTAATCAAAGGCTATTTCCAAATTATCAATATTTGCAGACCATGATTGGGAGGATGAATAATTAATTCTTAAAATAAAGTTGTTATTGTCAAAATTAGAAGAGGATAAGCAGGAAGAACTAACAGCCTGAGAACCACCGTTCTGAATTACACTCGTAACAAAGGTTTGAGTATTAATTACCGAGCTGTTTAGCTGCCAAAGAGTCCAAAGATCTGAAGGAAACTGACAGTTGGCTGTATAGGTTTGTCCCTGAGATAAACCAACGTAAAGAGAAGCAATTGCTTTTCCTGTCGCTCTTACTCTGATTTTGGTAATTGCCGCATCCGATGGTATTTCAAAATCAGAGTAATTACCAAAATCCCTGAAGTAGAGGTTTCCATAAGAAGAACCCGATGTCCTATCACAGGTATTCCCATCTGTTAAAGAACAGTTATTAAGGTTTGTATACGCTGTCGCCCCATCGGTTGTAACAATGCTTGCGCTTCGGAAAGAAGTGGTGGCGGCAAAAACAGGAGGAAGGAATAAAAAATAAGCAAGAAATAGGAACAAAAAAATAAAACTACGGGCAAGCAGCCTCATTAATTAAAATGTAACCGAAAATCATCATCAACACAAGAGTAACCCTTGCGAAAAGATATAAAGTGTGTTTTAATATAAAATAATCATCGTGAGTGGTAGTTGAGAATGGGCTCAATAACTACCCAGCAACCGACTCTCAATAAAGAATGCGGTGCTAAATCCCAGCCTGCTCCGCCGCAAGGCGAGCCGAGAGGAAAGATGCGTCCCGCCATGGCGGGAAAAAATTTAACCTCTCTACATTGAGAGGTTTTTTGTGCAAATTAGTAAATTTATAAATAGCGCACAATCCTCCTAAAAGCGCTCTTCGAGCCGCGCTATGAATAGAGCATAAGGCGAGAAGTAGGCTTGGGAAGATAATATACATATGAAAAGATATTTTACGTCCGAATCTGTAACCGAAGGGCATCCTGATAAAATTTGCGACCAAATTGCCGATGCGGTACTGGATGCAGTTTTAACAGACGATCCAAATTCCGCTTGCTGCTGTGAAGTATTTACCACTACCGGTCTTGTTCTGGTAGGAGGAGAAATTACTACCAAAACCTACGTTGATGTTCAATCAATAGTCCGCAATGTTCTGAGAGATATTGGATACACCAATGCGGATTACGGAATTGATTATAAATCCTGCGCTGTTGTAAATGTTATCCACGAACAAAGCAAAGATATTGCCCAGGGAGAGAATCCCAAAAAAGCAATTCATAAAGCTCAGGGCGCAGGCGATCAGGGAATGATGGTAGGCTTTGCATGTCGAGAAACGCCGGAGTTAATGCCTCTTCCCATTATGCTTGCCCACAAAATGGCCAGGCGCTTGGCGGAAGTACGGAAAAAGAAAATAATCCCCTATCTTAGGCCTGATGGCAAAACTCAAGTTACAGTTGAATATGAAGACGACAAACCGGTTGGCATTGAAACCGTTGTCGTCGCCGCACAACACGATGATGGAATTTCCTATAAGAAAATCCGCGCAGACATTATTAAGTACGTTATAAAACCCATCTGCGGCAAGCTGTTAAACAATAAGGCAAAGATTTACATTAACGAAACCGGTAAATTTGTTACCGGCGGACCTCAGGGTGATACCGGAGTAACCGGACGCAAAATAATCGTTGATACCTATGGAGGAATGGCGCGTCATGGCGGCGGAGCATTTAGCGGTAAAGTTCCGAATAAGCAAGATAGAAGTGGCGCTTATATGGCGCGCTATATTGCTAAAAATGTTGTGGCAGCAAAACTGGCAGACAAATGCGAACTGCAATTAGCTTATGCCATAGGCTATCCCCAACCTGTTTCAATACACGTTACTACCTTTGGTACAGGAAAAATTGATGATGAGCAAATTGAAAAAGCGATCCGCGCAGTTTTCGATATGAGTCCTGCGGGAATTATTAAGACTCTTGATCTGAAACGCCCAATTTACCGCCAAACCGCCGCCTACGGACATTTCGGCCGCCCGGAATTCCCTTGGGAAAAAACCGACAGAGTCGAAGCATTAAAAAAATTCCTCAAATAATTCTTGCGATTATTGGATACGCCTTTGATATAATGTTTTTAAAAGGAAATTAGGTGTTATGACCGGGACTTTAAAAAACCAAAAAATAAAGAGTAATAAATTGAAAAAAAGCAAAAACAAATATTTATACCCTTTTCCAAAGAAAACAATGGTTAGAGGATCTTCGTATGATAGCCCTGCACATGTTGGTCTCTTTAAAGGCGCAATAGATTTTTCAGTTGACCTTGGAACGCCAACTCTCGCCCCTTTGAAAGGTGAAGTGGTAGATATGGTTGACTGGAATGATCGTTATGGTACGACCGAAGAATTCGCAAAAGATGGCAATTATATCACCTTGAAGCATGCAAATGACGAATTTTCCCAAATTGTTCATCTCGCTAAAGGATCATCCAAGGTTAAAATTGGTGACAGGGTAGAAGCAAGACAGGAAATAGCATTATCTGGCAGCTCCGGATGGATGACAGAACCTCATCTCCATTTTTTTGTTTTCAAAAATTTACCACAGGGTAATTTTAAAGGTTTGGAGATTCAGTTTAGAAAATAAAAAATAACAAAGCCGAAACCCTACAAAAATTCCTTAGATAACTTTTTGCACCCCCTCATCCTATCTGATATTATCAATTAATGGATAACATAGTTTTGGAAGTAAAAAATTTGACCAAGCGTTTCGGCAAATTCACTGCAGTTGACGATATCTCATTTTTCCTACGAAAAGGAGAAATATTAGGTCTGCTTGGACCAAATGGAGCAGGTAAAACTACCACCATCCAAATGATTCTGGGAACACTCATTCCAACAGTAGGAGACATTAACTATTTTGGAAAAAAGCTTAAGGACAACAAGGAGGAAATCTTGGAATACATAAATTTTTCTTCAACGTACACAAACTTACCATGGATTCTAACAGTCAAGGAAAATCTCAGATTTATATCTTATTTATACGACATTAAAAATCGCAAACAAAGATTAGATAAAATTACAGAAATGTTTAATCTAGAAAAGCTGCTGAATAAGCAGATGCAAAATTTATCTGCGGGACAATTAACGAGAGTTAATCTTGCAAAATCATTTATAAATTTACCAAAAATACTGCTACTGGATGAGCCAACTGCATCTCTTGATCCAGATATAGCTAACTATGTTCGCAAATTACTCAAAAAGCAAAGAGAAAAATTTGAAGTTTCCATTATTATTACTTCCCACAACATGGCTGAAGTTGAAAACCTCTGTGACAGAGTAATTTTCATAAATAATGGAAAGATTATTGCAGATAATACGCCTGAGAATCTTGCCAAATCAGTGAGCGCTACCCATGTGGGACTTATGATAAAAGATGATTTGCAAAAAGCAAAAACTCTTCTTAAAAACGAAAATATTTCCTATCATCTTGATGGACTCTATATTGTTGTTGACATAAAAGAAAAACAAATTCCTGTATTTTTACAAAGTCTTGCGGAAAATAAAATTCAATACGATGAAATAAGTATTGAAAAACCTACTCTTGAGGATTATTTCCTATCACAAACATTAAATAGAAAGTATGAGATTAAATAGGATCTACGCAATTATTTTAAGAAATTTTTTCACATTTAAACATAGCTTTGACAGGCTTAGTGATGTCTTTTACTGGCCGATAATCGATCTTATTTTGTGGGGATTAACCAGCACATATTTTACTAAATATGCTTCTAATGTTCCCAACATTGTTCTCCTTATGCTCTCAGGAGCTTTACTTTGGATCATAATCTGGAGAGGACAATCTGAAATTACCATAGGTATTTTAGACGACCTTTGGAATAGAAACTTAATTAACCTTTTTGCTTCGCCTCTCAAGTTTTCCGAATGGATTATAGCGCTGGTCGCTATGGGAATCATAAAGGCACTTATAAGTTTTTCATTCGCAGTCTTTGTTGCCTACTTATTATATGCAGTAAATATAGCGCCCTATGCTTTTTATCTTATTCCTTTTGCATTACTTTTAATCATGGCGGGATGGTCTATGGGATTTTTTATCTCAGCTTTAATATTGCGCTTCGGGACCAGAATTCAGACGCTTGCGTGGACTGCTCCGTGGGTACTCTCCCCATTTTCAGCAGTCTACTATCCGGTCTCCATACTTCCCGACTGGGCACAAAGAGTATCCTCATTAATCCCAACAAGCTATGTTTTTGAAGGAATGCGAGAGGTAATTAATACCGGAGATCTTGACCCAATGAAAGTTTTTATAAGTTTAATATTAAATATTATTTACCTTGCGTTATCTATTTACTTTTTAAAATCAAGCTTCAATAAGATAATGAAGAGAGGTCTCAATAGCCTTTTCTAGGCTACTTCGCTTTTTTCTGTCAACAAACATGCTATAATAAATTCATGTTAAAGCAAAAAATAAGGGACGAATTGAAACAGTCAATGCTTGCAAGAACGGAACTTAAGACCTCTGTTTTAAGAATGCTTCTTTCGGCAATAAATTACTATGAAATTCAGAAAGGTGGGGCAGGATATGAAGCGACAGATGAGGATGTTTTGGCTGTTATCCAAAAAGAGGCAAAACAAAGACGGGATTCTATTGCAGAATTTACAAAAGCAAATCGTCCGGAATTAGCTAATAAGGAGGCTGAAGAACTCAAGATGTTGCAAGTTTATCTCCCGCAACAAATGCCTGAACACCAAATTCGCGAAATCGTCAAACAAACAATCAGTGAAATCAATGCAACAACAGTTGCAGAAATAGGAAAAGTTATGGGCGCATTAATGCCAAAGATTAAAGGCAAAGCCGACGGCGGATTAGTTAGTAAAATTGTAAAAGAAGAACTCTCGAAATAACTTATTTTATTTTAATTCTTTTTCTATCCCACGCTTCCCAAACAACGAGCAACGGAGACGCAATGAATATTGAAGAATAAGTTCCCACAGTAATTCCAATCAATAGCGCTACGACAAACCAGCGTATGCTTTCTCCTCCAAATAGAAGTAATGCAACCAAAACAAGAAATACTGTTAATGAAGTATTCAAAGATCTATCTATGGTTTGCATTATTGATTCATTGAAAGTTTTTGAAAAATCAGCTCCTCCCATTTTTTTAAGATTTTCCCTGATCCTATCAAAAACAACTATCGTATCATGAACAGAAAAACCAATAATAGTTAGAATAGCAGTAACAAAGAGAGAGTCAACTTCAACGCCAAGAAAATGCCCAAATATTGCAAATGATCCAACAACAATTAACACATCATGGATTAGTGCGATAATTGCGCATATACCAAACTTAAAGCTACTCGCAGGTTTGGGAACTTGCCTAAAAGACCACGTTATGTAGAAGATAATAAGAATTGATGCTATCCCTACGGCTTTTAAGGCATTCCAGGTTGTTTCCTGCCCTATTACCGGACCTATTGTCTCAAACTCCTGCTCTTTAACATCTTTAAATTTTTCTGACAAAATACTTACAAATTTATTATTCTGACTTTGATCCATCGGAGATGTCCTAATAAAAATCGACTTGTTTGACTTCTCGATGCTTGCAACTTTTATTTTTCCTGCCTTCAAAACTTCTCCAACCAATTGAACCTCACTACTATTAACAATGGTATCGAAAGATAATGTTAAACGAGAACCACCGGTAAAATCAATTGAAAGATTAAGTCCCCACAGAAAAATCGCAATAATCCCCGGAATTAGAAATAGCAAAGATAATCCAAAATACCAATTTTTGCGTCCAATAATATTCATAGCACTAAAATCCGAAATCCGAATATCGAAATTCGAAACGTTTTGAAAATTTAGATTTTGAACATTTTAATTTGTTTCGGATTTCGTGTTTTGATATTCGAATTTTCATCTATAAATTACTCTTAAGAGAGTTCTGCTTACTACTATTGCCGAAAACATAGAGACTAGGACTCCAATCGCCAATGTTAAAGCAAATCCCCTAACTGACCCTGTTCCGAATTGATATAAGACAAAACAGGTTATGAGACTTGAGATATTGGAATCCCTAATTGATGTCCATGCTCTTGAAAATCCCAATTCCAGGCTATCATGCCATGATCTACCAACCCTTCTTTCTTCTTTCATCCTTTCAAAAATTAAAATATTTGCATCAACCGCCATACCAATTGACAAAATAAATCCCGCTATTCCTGATAGCGTAAGTGTTATTGCATATGGGGTAATGCTACTGATCTTGAAAATAGATAATACAAATAAGGTATAAAGGATTAGAGCTACACTGGCTACAACCCCTAACTTTCCATATAAAACAGTTAGAAAAATAATTATTGTAATAATTCCTAATCCTCCTGCAAAAAGACTTTTGAGGAGTGAGTCGCTTCCCAAAGTTGCGTCCACACTATGTTGTTGTAAATAAGTAAGAGGCACAGGCAATGCTCCGGCGTTAAGAGATCTGCTTAAGGCATTTGCGGATGCCGTAGTAAATCCTCCGGTTATAACTGCGTCTCCTGTTAATATTGCTTGATTCACTCGAGGTGCCTCAATGACCTGATCATCCAAAGAGATTGCAACAATTTTTCCGATATTTCGCGAGGTAATGTCTGCGAATTTTTTTGCACCAGTGGATGTGAATTTTAATTGCACTTCCGGCTTGCCGCTACTTGAATCAAAACCAACGCTTGTTTCTTTAAGGTCTGATCCGCCTAAATTTGTTTTGTTGGGATATGTGCCTAAGGCTAAAACTACACTAGGCGGATATGCTGATTGAGTAGCAGCAAGTGTTCTAAAATCATCTTGAGATTTAACGCTAACCGACGAGCTTGTTGCTGTTGTTTCCCAGAATGAAAGTTGCGCTGTTGTACCAATTATGTTTTTTGCCTGATCAATATTGACTCCCGGTAACTCTACTATTACACGATAATCATTACCGCTAATCGCGGTTTGGACAATTGGCTCCGACACTCCAAAATAATTTGTTCTCTGATCTATCACTGTTTTCACAGCCTCCAAGGCTTTACTTCTTTGAGCCGAATCTAAATTTTTCATATCTGCCTTAAGAGTTAGGCTCGTACCGCCTGCAAGATCTAATCCCTTCTTAAATTCAAAATTGGGAAG